>JACIWR010000099.1 GCA_014360845.1 Anaerolineae bacterium | reverse complement strand
TGTCGGCGGATAAGGTGCAACCGCATAGCGACGTCTATTTGGAACTGGTTGAACATGATGACTGGATGCTGCTCTCCGCCACACGCGGGGATAACCTGGACAAGTTGTTGGAAAGCATAATTGCCCATCTACCGTCGGGGCCGCGCTATTACCCTGAGGATCAGGTCACCGATCAGACCATGCGTGCCCTGGCCGCCGAGCTTATCCGCGAGCAGGTGTTGCATTTTACTCATCAGGAAGTGCCCCATGCCGTTGCCGTCCTGGTGGATGAGTTCAAAGAAAGGTCTGCCGATTTAACCTATATTTACGCTACCATCATCGTGGAGCGGGAATCGCAGAAGCGCATTCTCCTGGGCGAGGGGGGGCGGATGATCAAGCGCATTGGCACGGCAGCGCGACGGGAGATCGAGCGCTTGTTGGGGACCCGGGTCTACCTGGAGCTGTGGGTCAAGGTGTGGAAGAAATGGCGCAAAGACGAGGCCGATTTGCGCCGCCTGGGTTATGCCTTGCCGAAAAAGAAGCCCGGATGAGCTGAAACCGCGACAATTCTGCGTTGACAAAGTGTTCGAAAGGGTGTATACTACATCTCGCTAACCGATGACTCAAAGGGGAGACGGTTCATGTATTGGGGGCGCCCGGTGCGTTGGAGCAGCCAAAGCGAAGAAAACGGGTTGAGCAAATGGGACATCTGCTGGCATGACGTTAAGCCGTAGTGTCCCATTTTTGTTTTTAACATCCTAGAATCTTGGGGAGGAGGAAGTAAGGGTGCGCGAAATCAATGTGGACACGATTACTGACGAAGTCGCCCGGCTGTGCATTGAGGCCTGCTACTATCTGGGTGATGATGTGCTGGCAGCGCTGAAGAAGGCGCGGGCGAACGAGCCCTCACCGGTGGGCCAGGCCGTGCTCGACCAAATCCTGCAGAACGCGGAGATCGCCAGTCGCGGAGAGCTGCCCCTGTGTCAGGACACGGGATTGACGGTGGTGTTCCTGGAGTTGGGTCAGGAGGTGCACATCGTCGGCGGCAGCCTTTACGAGGCCATCCAGGCCGGGGTGCGCAAAGGCTACAAAGAGGGCTATCTGCGCAAATCGGTGGTGGAAAAACCCTTTTCGGCGCGGATCAACACCGGCGACAACACTCCGGCTGTGATCCATACCGAGATTGTGCCCGGCGATCGTCTGAAAATCACCGTCGCTCCGAAGGGGGGCGGCAGCGAGAACATGAGCTATCTCAGGATGTTCTCCCCGGCGGCCGGACGACAAGGCATTATTGATTGGGTGGTCGAGTGTGTGGATAAGTCGGGCGCTAATCCCTGCCCGCCGATTATCGTCGGTGTGGGCATTGGTGGGACGATTGAGCGGACGACGTTGATTGCCAAGAAGGCTCTACTGCGTCCCGTGGGACAACCTCACCCCGACCCCGAGGTGGCGGAGATGGAGGCCGAGATTTTGGAGCGGGTGAACAAGCTGGGCATCGGGCCGCAGGGCCTGGGCGGGCGCACGACGGCTCTGGCGGTGCATGTGGAGACGTTCCCCTGCCACATCGCCAGTATGCCCGCAGCGGTGAACATTCAGTGCCACAGCGCACGGCACAAAGAGGTGGTGATTTAGGAGGAGACGATGGCTGCGATTAAGATCACGACTCCGTTGACCGACGAGGTAATCGAGCAACTCCATGCTGGCGACAATGTGTTGATCACCGGCACTATCTACGTCGGGCGCGACGCGGCGCATAAACGTCTGGTGGCGGCGCTGGACGCCGGTGAGGAATTGCCCTTCGACCCGCGAGGCCAGATCATCTACTACATGGGACCGTCACCGGCTCGTCCGGGGCGGCCTATCGGTTCTGCCGGACCGACGACCAGCTATCGCATGGATCCCTACGCACCGCGTCTGTTGGAAGTCGGTCTCAAGGGGATGATCGGCAAGGGGAACCGCTCTCAGCCCGTGCGAGAGGCGATGCAGAAGTACAAGGCGGTGTATTTTGCGGCCATCGGCGGGGCAGCGGCGCTCATCGCCAACTCTATCAAGGAGGCCGAGGTCATCGCGTATCCGGACCTGGGGGCGGAGGCGCTGCGTCGCTTGCGGGTGGAGGATTTCCCGGCGGTGGTGGTCAATGATATTTATGGCAATGACGCTTACGAGATGGGGAAGGCGCAGTACAGAGAAGTGGATGGTTAGGTGGTCGGATTGGGGACTTAAGGAGAGAGGCGGATGAGGGTTAAACTTTCGGCGATGAGGGTGCGCAATGAGCTGGTGCGCCGCATTGAGGAGCTCAGTGGGCAGGACTTGTTGGCCTGCTATCAATGCGGGAAGTGTTCGGCGGGGTGCCCGGCGGCCTTCGCTATGGACCTGCTGCCCAGCCAGGTGATCCGCCTGGTGCAATTGGGTCTGGTGGAGGAGGTGTTGAACGCGAAGACGCCCTGGTTTTGCGCGGCTTGCCAGACCTGTTACGCGCGTTGTCCCAAGGGTGTGGACCTCTCGCGCATCATGGAGGCCATCCGGGAGATCGCTTTGCAGGAGCGCGGCGATTACCTGGTCATCGAAGAGATTCCCGCCGAGGAGCTGGCCGAGTTCCCGCAACTGGCCTTTATCAGCGGCTTTCGCAAGTACACGGCGTAGGGGGGCAAGGTTTCGGGTTTCAAGGTTTCGGGTTTCAGGGTTTCAGGTTTCGGGTTCTAAGTTCGCTACCACTGGCTTGTAACCTGAAACCTGAAACCTGAAACCTGTAACCTGAAACCCATAACCCCTAACCTGAAACCACAACTAACACGGGTGGAGCGCATCAATGAGGATAGCTTATTTCCCCGGTTGTACACTGAATACCACAGCCAAGGGTTTTGATAACGCCCTGCGGGCTTCGTTTGCGGCTCTGGGAGCGGAGTTAGTGGAGCTGCCGGAATGGAACTGCTGTGGGGCGACATTTCCTTTGCTGGTGGATAACATGCTCGATCTGGCCGCGCCGACGCGGGTGTTGCTGGCCGCGCAGGAGCAGGGGGACCGTCTGGCCGTGGCCTGCACCATGTGCTACAACGTCATCCGCCGCACCAACAACCGCCTGCGAGCCGACGCTGATGCTCTGGAGAAACTCAACTACTTCATCGAGGCCGAATATCGCGGCGGGGTCGAAGTGCTGGACGTGTTGCAAATCCTGCGCGACGACGTGGGATTTGAAGCGGTCCAGGCGGCGGTGAAGCAACCGCTGACTGGCCTCAAAGTGGCGGCCTACTACGGGTGCATGGTGTTGCGCCCGCCAGCCGAAGTGGCCTACGACGATCCCGAGAATCCCCACGCTCTCGATGATCTGCTGCGGGCTTTGGGCGCGGAGCCGGTGGAGTGGCCGCACAAGGCCGAGTGTTGCGGCGCTTATCTGGCAGTGAAGTCGAAGGAGGCCACAGCGGAGATGAGTTACCGCATCCTCTCCTCGGCGCAAAGGACCGGGGCGCAGGCCGTGGTCACCAATTGCCCGCTGTGCCAGTTCAATCTGGACAGGCAGCAGCTCGACATGGGGCGCCGGCACGGCGGGTATCAGCCCGTCCCGGTGTTGTATTTCTCCCAGTTGCTGGGCGTCGCTTTGGGCCTGGATATGGCGGATTTCGGCTGGGAGCGGCATTATGTGGATGTCCGTCCCCTGTTGGAGAGCCTGGGGTAGGTGAAAAATGGCTATTGCTCCGATCCAACGGGTACTGATCATCGGCGCGGGTATCGCTGGCATGCAGGCCGCACTGGATATCGCTAACGCCGGTTACGAGGTGGTGCTGGTCGAACGCGAACCGTCCATCGGCGGGCGCATGGCCCAACTTTCGGAGACTTTCCCCACCCTGGACTGTGCCCAGTGCATCCTGACCCCGCGCACAGTCGAAGTAGGGCACCACGAGAACATCCGCCTGCAGACGTACTCCACCGTGGAGGCCGTTGAAGGCGAGCTGGGCGACTTTCGAGTGCGCATCCGCCGCCGCGCGGCCTACGTGAACTGGGATGTATGTACCGGCTGCGGGCTGTGCCAGGAGAAGTGCCCTAAGAAGGTCGTCTCCGATTTCGAGCGGGGTATTGGCCCCCGCAAGGCCATCTACACCCTTTCGCCGCAGGCGGTGCCCAACAAGCCGGTGATTGACCGCGAGCACTGTATTTACTTCGAGCGGGGCAAATGCCGGGCCTGCGAGAAGTTCTGTCCCGCCGGAGCCATTGATTTCGAGCAGGAGGACGCGCTCATCGAGGAGCGGGTGGGAGCCATCATCGTGGCCACCGGTTATGACCTGTATCCCCTGTCGCTGCTGGGTGAGTACGGCTACGGTGAGGTGCCCGATGTGATTGACAGCCTGGCTTTCGAGCGGCTGCTCTCGGCTTCCGGGCCGACGGCGGGCCAGGTGCGGCGTCCCTCCGACGGTAAAGAGCCCAAAGAAGTGGTGTTCATCCAGTGTGCCGGTTCCCGCGACCCCGAGCAGCACAAGCCCTACTGTTCGAAAATCTGTTGCATGTACACGGCCAAGCACGCCATGCTCTACAAGCACAAAGTGCACGACGGCCAGGCCTACGTCTTCTACATTGACATCCGCTCCGCGGGCAAGCGCTACGAGGAATTCGTGCAGCGGGCGATGGAGGAGGAGCGTGTGCTCTACGTGCGCGGCAAGGTGAGCCGCGTCTTCCGTGAGGACGGCAAGGTCATGGTCTGGGGCACGGATACCCTCAGCGGGCAGAGTGTGGAAGTAGCCGCCGATTTGGTGGTCCTGGCCCCGGCCATGGTGCCGAAGGCGGGATCGGACGTGGTGGCGGAATTGCTGGGCCTGCCCGTTGACGAGCACGGCTGGTTTACCGCGGTGGAGGCGAACCTCCAGCCGGTGGAAACGGGACGGGAAGGGGTGTTTCTGGCCGGGGCGGCCGTCGGTCCGATGGACATCCCGGAGACGGTGGCCCAGGCCAGCGGGGCAGCGGCGAAAGTGCTCAGCCTGTTCGCGCGGTGGGCGGGGAAAAACGAGTGGCTGAATAAACATGAGACCAGTAATAACGCCTCTGCGCGCTGGCAGGAGGATGTGGTATGAGAAGAATAGCTGACTGGTTGAAGGGCCTGTTGGGCCTGGGGACGCTGGCGGTGCTGACCGTGGTGTTGGTGCTGCTGTTCCGGTCGGCCGGTGAGGGAGAGCCGGTCGCTCAACAGCAGTCGCCCATCGGCACACCTTCACCTCCTGCGAAAGAATCCCCCTTCGTATCTCCTTTGCCGACGCCAACGCGCTGGAACTGGGAGCCGACAGCCACGGCTATGGCGCGCATCACCCCCACGCCATTCACGCTGCCTACCCCTACACCCATTGGCGGGCTAACCACCCCCACCCCGGCGTTGGGCCCACCCCCGCCGACCATGGTGCCGCCCAAAGCCTTTCGCGCCGAGAGCCTGGAGGTAGCGGATGTGCGCTTTGTGGATTTCGACGCCCGTTTCGAATTCGTGGGTTGGTCTCCGGACGGCACTCACATTCTGGTAGAGGTTGCCGACCCCGAGCAGTCGAAATGGCACTGGAGAAAGCCGGGGAGCGGCTTGTTTCTACACAACTTGTGGATGATGAAGGCCGATGGGACAGAGCGGCGGAAGGTAGCCGACTGGGTGGGATGTGAGACCTGGTCGCCAGATGGCAAGTACATCGCCTACTCGGTGCCAACTAAGGACGAAGGGATCGAGGGCGAAATTTACGTGGCTGACGTTGAGACGCTCAAATCCTGGAAGGTAGCCGACAGCGACTTCACCGGTGTGCTGGACATGTATTGGCTGCCAAGCGGAGAGCTGACCTTCCTGAAGGGAGGACACATATTCGCCGTGCAGTCCGACGGGACGGAGACCCGCCAATTGAACGACATCTATATCACACCAATCACCACAGAACAGCCCGTGCCGGGGCTCTACTGGATATCTCCTGATGGGCGCAAGGTGGCCTGGATTCCGGGAGAGAAGGCGGGAGAGCTGTGGATCGCCAACCTAGACGGTTCTCAAGCAACAATGATAGCTGATAAGTGCAACGAAACTGGTGGGCGGCAGGCTATTGCCTGGTCGCCAGACAGCCGTTACTTGGCCTTTACCGTCTTTGGTCGCTACGAGCCTATCAGCGGCGACCTGTGGGTGGTCAATGCCGACGGTTCAGACCCGCACCCCATTGTCGCCGCCGAACGAGAATGGGACGAGTTAATAGCTCCCACCTGGTCGCCGGATAGCCAGGCTATCGCCTTCGTGCGAGGCCAGGAGTCATCGCTGTGGATAGTCAATCGGGATGGGAGTGGTTTGCATCCTCTAGGTGAGAGCCGCGTGGGCTTTGTGCTTTTTCCTCACTGGTCGCCGACGGGCACGCAGATTGGCTACTCACGACTGATGTGGGAGCCATCGGGTCTGCCCAATGCCGCTATCATCACCCTGCAACAGAAACTTTGATGCATCGGGAGATTGGACATGAAAGCTTTGCCCGGAGCAGTTCACCTGTCCTTCGTTGCCATCGGGATCCTGTGTGCTGCGATAGGGATTGAAAGGTTTACTCAAACACCTGTCCATGCCGGCGATCCGCACGCCCCCAATGAGCACCCGGTTTATCAGGGCGGCTTCGAATGGGTCTACGTCTGTGGCAGGCGATGCAGCGATCCAGAGCAAGATTTCGGTCCTATTGGCTACGATTTCGACACTGTTACCGGTACCGCCTACGCACCCCAGGTATTGGCCAACGAGTGGCATTGGTTGTCACAGGATCAGGCCCTGCGGGCCGGCGCGGTGGCCATCCACACCTTCGCTCACAGGGAAATAGGTCTAGGCTGTGGTGCCGCTCTCGCTCGTACCCATAACCTTCCTTGGCCGCCTTTCACGCCGCTTTCAGTGGAGAATAGTTGGTCACAAAGCTACTGGCTCAATCCCGCCCAGCAGACGGGCCAGAACACCATCACTCAGGCGCATCGCGACGCGGTAAACGACACCCTTCTTGTGCGGGTCTTCCGCTCGGACTGGGACTACGCCTGCGCCAAGTACTTCGCCAACTGCGGCAACCCCACCGCCAACAGCTCCCTGGAACCCGCTACTCTGATCTCCGTCTCCGACCCGGTGGACAGCAACAATGCCATTGGCACTCACCAGCCAGGCATGTCCCAGAATGCTACCCACGCCTGGGAGCTGACCGGCTATGCCGGCGCCGCACCCTGGGATTATCGCCAGATGCTCACTCACTACTACGCCCACGCCCGGCTATCGGGTGCGGACTACAACTATCGCTGGGTCTGGCTGGACGTGACGCCGGACATCCGCTTTCACGGCACCTATGGCGAGGATTACTACGGCCCTCTGGCTCATACGCCCACCACTATGCTCACCGGGATGATGTACGATGTGCAAATGCACGTCCAGAACACAGGCAACGCGACGTGGAATCACGGCGGCAACAATCCCGTGCATCTATCGTACCACTGGTACGATAGCTCCGGTCAAAACGTCGTCACCTGGGACGGATTGCGCACCGACCTGAGCCAGGACGTGGGGCCAAGCGGCGATGTGTAGCTGAACGCCAGGGTCCTGGCCCCTTTCCAGCCGGGGACCTATGTCCTGAAGTGGGATATGGTCAAGGAAGGGGTGACCTGGTTCAGTTGGCAGCAGAACTGGCCCACCCAGGAAGTCACCGTCAACGTCCAGCAGGCACCGGGTGTGGTCTACCTGGCCGTTGTCCTGCGCAACGTACAAGGCTAATCATTACTTAACTTCGCTGTACGATTACGAATTGGCTTGATCTAAACTGGAGATGGTCGTGAGAAAAATCGGCGTTTTCGTCTGTCATTGTGGGCTCAATATCGCCGGCACCATTGACGTGCAGCGGGTGGTGGAGGAGATCAAGAAGTACCCCGGCGTGGCCTTCGCCACCGACTACAAGTACATGTGTTCGGACCCCGGCCAGGCACTCATTCGGGAGGCCGTTGCCGATTACGGGCTGGACGGCGTCGTGGTCGCCGCCTGTTCACCGGCGATGCACGAGGTGACTTTTCGCAAAACGGCCCGCGCGGCGGGGGTCAATCCCTATTTGACCGAGATTGCCAACATCCGTGAGCAGATAAGCTGGGTGCATCAGACGCAGCCCGAAGAAGCGACGCGCAAGGCTATCGAGACCATCGCGACTATCATCGAGAAGGTGCGTTATGATGAGGCGCTGGAGCCTTTCAGCCTGCCGCTGGTCAAGCGGGCGCTGGTCATCGGTGGGGGTATCGCCGGGATGACGGCAGCGCTGCACATCGCCGACGCCGGCTATCCGGTGGTGCTGGTCGAGCGGGAGGCGCAGCTCGGTGGAAAGATGCGTCAGCTTTCGGGGCTGTACCTCAACTTCGACGCCGCGCCCGATTTGTTGGAGACCAAAATCGCGGCGGTGATGCAGCATCCCAACATCCAGGTGCTTACCAATGCTGAAGTAGTGGAGCTTGGTGGATACGTTGGCAACTTCACTGTCAAAGTCAGTTCCGGGTTCCAGGTTCCAGGTTCCAGGTTACAAGTCCCAGGTTCTGAGACAGCCCAATCGGGAATAAACCTTGCACCCGAAACCCGAAACCTTGAACCTGAAACCCAAAACCCTGAACCCGAAACTTTCACCTTCGACATCGGCGCTATCGTAGTCGCCACCGGTTTCGACCTGCTGCCCAAGTCCGAGCTGGGCGAGTACGGCGGCGGTCGCCCACCGGACGTGATTGACGGCCTGCAGTTCGAGCGGATGCTGGCCGGGGGTGAGATTCGTCGTCCCTCCGACGGAGCGGTGCCGAAAGAGGTGGTGTGGGTGCAGTGCGCCGGCTCCCGTGATCCCGAACTGCACATGCCCTACTGTTCGAAGATTTGCTGCATGTACGTGGCCAAGCAGGCCATAGCCTACAAGCAGCGCGTCCCCGATGGCCAGGCCTACGTCTTCTACATTGACATCCGTTCCCAGGGCAAGGGCTACGAGGAGTTCGTGCAGCGGGCGATGAGCGAGTACGACGTGCTTTACCTGCGCGGCAAGGTGGCCCGCGTCTTCGAAGAGGATGGGCGGGTGGTGGTGTACGGCGTGGACACCCTCAGCGGCAAGGCGGTCGAGGTGCAGGCTGATTTGGTGGTGCTGGCCACGGCGGTGGTGCCCAGCACCGGAGCCCGTGATCTGGCCCAGCGGCTGCGGGTGTCCACTGACGAGTACGGCTTCTTCTCCGAGGCACACCCCAAGCTGCGCCCCGTGGAGAGCCTGACGGCGGGCATCTTCCTGGCCGGGGCAGCCCAGTTCCCCAAGGACATCCCGGAGACCGTGGCCCAGGCCAGCGGGGCGGCGGCCAAAGTGCTGGGCCTGTTCGCCCAGCAGGAGATGGTGCAGGAGCCGACCATCGCCTTCGTGGACGAGGAGTTGTGCGCCGGCTGCGGGTTGTGCGTGGCTGCCTGCCCCTACGAGGCGCGGGTGATGCATTCCTGGAAGCCCATCGCCGTGGTGCAGACGGCGTTGTGCCAGGGTTGCGGAGCGTGCGTGGTGGCCTGTCCCAACAAGGCCAGCTCGCTGCGCAACCTGTCCACGGAGCAGTTACTGGCCATGATGGAGCCGGTGTTGTGAGCAGGTGACCGTCACCTCTCAGGTGACGGTCACCTAAATCCCCAAATGACCTCGTCTGAGGAGTGAAATTTGACCATGCCAAATACCTCATTCTCCGAAATCATCCAAACCCGCAGTGGCGAACCGCTGCACACCTGCTACTTCTGTCAGAAGTGCACGGCGGGTTGCCCGGTGGCCTATGCCATGGACTACAAGCCGGCCCAGGTGGTGCGTCTGATCCTGTTGGGCCGCCGGGACACGCTTTTGCGCAGCAACGCCCCCTGGCTCTGCGTGGGTTGTGATACCTGCGGTGCACGTTGCCCTAACGATATTTACCTGGCCCCTGTCATGGACGTGCTCAAGGAGATGGCGCTGGAGGCGGGCCTCGCTCCGGCGGAGAAGAAAGTCTACGCGCTGCATCAATCGTTCCTGGATTCCATCAAGCTGTGGGGGCGCACTCATGAGCTTTCGATGCTGATGGAGTACAAACTGCGCGCCGTGGACCTCTTCACCGACTTGGACCTGGGCCTGCGGTTGATGCTGAAAGGGAAGATAGCTCTCCTGCCGGAGAGAGTTAAAGACCTGGAGCGGGTGCGGGCTTTGTACAGGAGGGTAGGGCGGTGAGGTATTCTTATTATCCGGGTTGCACTTTGAGCTCGACCGGCGTAGAATATGGGCAGTCGGTGGCCGCGGTCTGTGAGGCGTTGGGCATTGAGCTGGTGGAGCTGGAGGACTGGAGCTGTTGTGGCTCCTCCTCGGCCCACGCCCTGGACCACGAACTGGCCCTCAGTCTGCCGGTGCGCAACATCGCCCTGGCCCAACCGGCTGGTCTGGACACACTGATGCCCTGCCCGGCCTGCTACCAGCGGACGTTGCGCGCCGACAGGCGTCTGCGCGAGGATGAGACCTGGCGTCGGGAGATGGAAGCGCTGTTAGGCTTTGCCTACGACGGCCAGGGCCGCCCTCGCCATCTGCTGGACGTGCTGGGACACGACCTGCCGGCGGAGGCTATCTCCTCCCGCGTGCGGCGTCCGCTGAAAGGGCTCAAGCCGGTCAGCTACTACGGCTGTATGCTCGTCCGCCCGCCCAAACTCACCGGCTGGGACGATCCCGAACATCCCGTGCTCATGGATCGCCTGCTGAGCACTCTCGGCGCGGAACCGGTGTTCTGGTCCTATGGCGTGGACTGCTGCGGGGGTAGCCTGTCCCTGGACCGTAGCGATGTGGTCAAAGCCCTGGTGGGTCGTCTGGGGGCCGCCGCCGAGGAAGCGGGCGCCAATTGCATTGTCACCGTCTGTGGCATGTGCCACATCAATCTGGACACGCGCCAGCAAGGCACGCAGATACCCGTTTTTTACCTGACCGAGTTGATAGGTTTGGCTTTGGACTTGCCGGGATGGGAGAAGTGGCTTCGCAAACACTTTGTTGATCCTCTGCCGTTGTTACAATCCTTGAGCCTGGTTTGACAACGGCGTTAATCATAGCTTTTGCTTTTCAAGGAGATGTTCGATGAAGAAAACGCTCACTTCGTATCGCACTGTTGCCACTTTGCCTGATGGTACTCAGGTGGTTTTACGACCGCTTCAGCAGGACGATGGCCAACGCCTGTTGGACATGTTCAGGACGGTCAGCGAAGGCGACCTGGACTACTTCCGCTCCGACGTGCGCAACCAGGAAGTGCTGGAGGATTGGGTAACTCACCTGGACTACGATCGGGTCTTTCCCCTGGTGGCTGTGTGCGATGATCGCATCGTAGGGGACGCGACCCTGCACTTCGGCACCGGGCCGCATCATCACATCGCTGAAATTCGCATCTTTCTCATCGAAGAGTTCCGCCGCCGGGGCCTGGGTACTCTTATGCTGAAGACTCTGGTGCAACTGGCCAAGAGGATGGGTTTGTATCAACTGGTGGCCGAGATACCAATGGAGCAGAGTCATGTGATCAAGGCGTTCAAGGCCATCGGTTTCTCGTCCAAGTTCATCCGCGAGGACTATTTCATGACCCCCGACGGACTGACCCACGACGTGGTCGTGCTCACCCTGCGCCTGGTGGACCGCACGGGGGAGTTCTGATTCCCAAGCGGGACAGGCGAAAGCTGGGCGATTTGGCTGACAGCCGTCTATTGGGAGGAAAACCTATGTCACAAACCAGTGTGAAACTGATGATTCCCTTTGAATCGCTGGTTGAATCCATCACCAAGGCTGGGCCCCAGGGAAAAACTCCGGCTTTGGCAATTGCTCACCGAGCAAGTAGCCCAACTGGAGGAGGAACTATGGGAGCAGGATCCAACTGCGCAGGCTGAGATCCGGGAGGCACGCGAGGCCTACCAGGCTGGAGATTATGTGACCATTGATGAGTACCTTGCCCGTCAGCAGAGCAAAAGCTGATGAATTACCAGGTCCTCGTCCCCAGGCTGGTGCAAAAGCAGTTGGACAGCTTGCCCGGAAGCGTCCGTGCACGGATTATCAAGCGCATCTTGGGGATGGTTCAGAATCGGTTGACACTTTAATCAGGCAGCATACTGTCAACGAATGGCGGAACGAATAAACGAATAACCATCACCGCGGTCTATTCGTTTATTCGTTGGATATTCGTTGACAGAGAAGTCGCCCATAAATTA
>JACIWR010000098.1 GCA_014360845.1 Anaerolineae bacterium | reverse complement strand
GGCGTTGTAGGCTGCGCCCTGAGCGAAGTCGAAGGGTGTAGGTGGTGGTCCTGGTGGTGGTGATGTGCTCGCTGGCCAGGGTGACGTTGCCCACCGCGTCGTAGGTGTACTGGAAGTACTCGCCGGTGGAGTAGTACGCCCCGCTCAGGCGATACAGCGGATCATACGTATAGGTGATGACCGTGGTCTCCACCACTTCCGGCGCGGTGGCGGTGATGTAGTTGGTCCTCGTCATCGTGTCTGTCCCGCCGGGGCCGGTGGTAGATGCTTGCCGGAAAGCAACAGGGGCAGGAATACCCCTGCCCCCAGGTGGTGCAATGTCGCTGTCTGTGAGTTACTTGCTCACTCGGTATTTCTGCAAACGATGCATCATACGTTCGTCCATGGGTCTACCAATTTGGGGCCCATGTAGGCTTCTCGAAACAGTACCTCGTATCTTCCCCGGTTATGTAATCTTGCGTGAGCTTCAACAATAATGAGCCATCTCGGCGTACTACATAAATGTTACACTTGGACCCAAAGACAATCCATTCTCCGTCCGGCGACCATGAGAAGGGGAAAGGAAAAAACAGGTTAGCAACTTGATAAGCGGATTCCTTTGTACCCGCACGAATGACGTACAAACCGTCCCCCCCATTATAAGCAATAGACTGACTATCAGGTGACCAGGCGAAATGCCATGGAGGGTCTGGTGAAAGGAAAAGCACCTCTGTTCCATTAACACCCCCATCAGCATTGATATTCATGACGTACAACCCTGATTCTAACCCTGAGTTTGTTCTTCTGTACAGAATTCGCTGACCGTCCGGTGACCATTGACCGTAAGAAGCTTCCTGACAGTCCACAAGACGCTCCAAACCTGAGCCATCCGCGTTCACCAGGTACATCGCTGAGATTTCGGCTTCATAATCATAGGCACTGAAAAGCAATCTTTGCCTACCCGGCTCCCAGTTCAATGAATATTCATCCACACCAGGGGTATTCGTAAGACGCACAGAATCACCCTTATTGACATCAATCACGTAAACGTCTTTGGTGCCGGCCTCGGTAGCTGCGCAGTTGGGTTCCAGCTCTAGATTGCCTGTCACTTTTACGAAGGCAATTCTTTGCCCGTCGGGTGACCAAGTGATGTCATGCTCACATTTTTCATCATCAGTCAGACGTTTTTCGCCACTCCCATCCGCATTGACGATGCAAAGATCCCATTTTCCCTCCCGCAGACATGCAAAGGCTATTAATCTACCGTCCGGTGACCACTGTGGCGACTGTCCCTGACGTATCAACAGTGTCTGATCAGAACCGTCGGCATTTGCGATGTAAATGTCTGGAATGTCTATAGGTGCACCTCTTCCACGATCAACGCTCTTTGTAAATAGGACCCTTCCAACAGGTCCAGGGAGGATAGAATGGGGAAGCGTCGGCGTAGGCAATACGGATGTAGCAGTAGTGGCTGTCTCTGTAGCGGACACTGCGATCTTGGTACCACCGCCAGCACACGCTGTGATGAATACCAGCAGGACTACGATCGAGCTTATAAACCGGCATCTCTTAGCAGACATCAGAGCCTTCTCCTTTTTTCGCCTATCAGATCATCCTTCCCAGATGTAGACATTCATCAACATGCTGACATTCACCTTATCCTCCTCCCTTTTGTCCCCCCGTACATACTGCTCCCCCACATAGATGTCAATCTTGTCCCCAACCATGCCCTCTCCTCCATCGTGTATTTCGAAAACGCCTTTCCGATCGGGATAAGGCCATTCCCAATTCCAATTCTCACTACCTTCAACCCAGACAAGAGAGTTCGGTTCCAACCTGGTCCAGTCGGCAGCCGCTGTCCAAAATGGTATTGCCTGATACGACTTGTTACGACCTGGTTTGGCCGCATCAACTCGCTCTGTAGGCCTCTGCAAGTAGTCCATGTATTTTATTTCGCGGCCGTCATCCATGGTGACTGGGGGAACCAATCGCCCGCTCCCTTCAACCTTGACATCATCGAGGAATGTTTGGTTGAACTTTCTGCCTCGAGGCCACCCTTTGCTCTCCAGAGGCACTGTCCTCGATCCCTCGTATTTGGGATCGTCTTCCATCACAGTCCAGTAGGTTGTGATGAGAAACTTCTGGTCGAGCTTTCGCCACCCCGGTGTTGGCGTGCAAGTCCCCGTCGGCGTGGCTGTGGGCGGCAAAGTGGGCGTCGGGGTCGGTGGCGGTGGAGTGGAAGTCGGTGGCGGAGTGTAGCTCGGTGGTGGCTGCGGTGTGCCAGGCGGCGGCGGGAGCGTCGGCGCCACCGGAATGGTCGGCGTGGTCTCCCCTTCACACCCCACCGCCATCACGCCCACGCCTACCAGCCCCACCAGCAGCAGCCAGTGCCACCACCTACGCCGCCGCTTCTTGCCAAAGGCCGCGCTCCACACCACCAGCGGAGCCAGCAAACCCATCGTCAGCGGCATCCCGTAGGGCGAGTAGGGGTTGCGCCGCCCCCGCTGCGGCGAGAGGAAGCGCCCGGTCACCGGGTCGTAGTAGCGCCCGTCCCAGTACAGCAGCCCAAGCCCGGAGTCCCACCAGGCCCCGAAGTAGCCGTAGGCGCTGGCCCCACTCCCCGATTCCTCCAGGACGGCCCCAAAGGGCTTGTAGGCGCGCGACAGAGTGAGCGTGCTACTATCATCCACCGCTTAGCGCACATGGTTGTCCACTTCTTCACAGCTCACGGCTATTCGACCCTCTATTTCAACACTTTCCTAACCGGTATCCATACCATCTCATCCTGAGGCATAATTCCTTCAGCCAATATCTCTATTTCTCCCGTGCAAACGTTCACCAAATACAGATTAGAATGGCGGTCGCCTGTGGGTTGGCCGAATCCGGCTATCCACCTGCTATCCGGGGACCAAACAAAAGGCTCAGAATACACGTTCATCACCTCGTGCCCGATCAGCAATCGTCTTTCCTCACCATCGCTGTTCATAACCAAAAGATTCTTCAGCTGACTGCCCTTCCAGTCGGGATAAGAACTGGTGTAGGCGATTATCTTCCCATCCGGCGACCACGCAACCTTTCCCAATCCTTCCACATCTATCCAACGAGATGTTTGATCTCCCTTATCCACGATCAAAATGCCCTCTTCTTGAACTGGATGAATAGCTCTGTCAACAACCGGTGCAAATAGCCACTGACCATCAGGTGTCCAGGCAGCAAACAAGCCTCTGTCCTCAAAACTGTCGATCTTCGTCCACTGCCCCGTTCTTACGTTGACGATGGAAGTCTCAAACTGTACATTTACGACCAGGAGCTCAGGTTCTCGCGGTGACCACGCAGCCCACCAGACCTGCTCACCCCCTATCCTTGACGTTTGACCAGCACCAATGTCTGTCACACCGATTTCCCTAGGGGTGGTTAAATTGGCAAAAATTGCGAGGTAGCGAATGGACTTCACCGGGCATTTGCTGTAAAGTAGGTCAGCAAACCGAACACAGCTCATACCCGAGGTGAAGTCCGATGGAAAGTCTACCCCATTTTTCCACTCCTGTCAACAAGCATTCTCGTGGGCCTGGTCGTCCCCCCATACGCACCTGCGAGGGGGAGATGAGGCTGATCCGCCATCTGGTTCAGGCCGCGGTGAGCAACGATGAGTTGCCCAGCGATGGCGAGTTAGGGCAACTCATTGGCTGCAGTGAGCGCACCGCCCGCCAGATCCGCCTCGAGCACGGCCTGAACCGTCACGACCTTAAACGCTGGATGAGGCAGCGCTGTGATAAGCCCCAGGGCCAAGATGAGGGGATTCTGTGCTACACACCTTTCGCCGGACTATGGTTGCTGGTGCCCTTGATCGTGCAGTCCATCCTGCTTCCGGCAGCGGACCTTTTGAAGTGGACGACCAAAACCACAGTCGATGCCTGGCAGTTTGTGTTGACCTTGTTAATGTGGGCTATTTTGGGCTTCCGCCGCTTCTTCCATCTCGAAGACTTCCGCCACCAGGCCGACTTGGGTCTGGCCCTGTTCAGCGGCAGGATGAAGCTGCTCTCAGATAGCACTCTTTGGCGGTTGGTGCACACCGTGAAACCCGAGAGCGAGGTAGCTTTCTATCGGACTACCGCAGCGGAAACGATTAACCCTGGCGACCCTGATTCGGCCAAGGTGGTCAGCCTGGACGACCACGTAGTGCCCTCTTTCACCAAGCTCTCGCCGCCTCCCTTGGGCAAGACGAGGGTGCCCACCCGTGGCAGGTCCTATCCCGCCTTTCGCCTGGCCTCCATCTTCGACCTGCTGACCGGGCGCTTTCTGGGCCTCTTGAGCCGGGGTCCGCACCAAAGGCTCAGTCAGGTGTTACCGGATCTTATCGCCGAGGTGAGGCGCTTGAAAGCCTTAGCCGCTCATCCCACGCCCAACCAACTGCGCATCATCTACGACCGCGGTGGGTATCGAGGTGACCTCTTCGAGAAGCTAATGGAAGACCCTGATTTGACCTTCCTCACTATGGCTTGTGCCTATGCCAAGAGCGTACGCCAATGGGAAGCCATTCCCGAAAAGGCATTCGTTCCCTACACCCCGGCGGGGGAGAAGCACCGGGACCTCAAAATCGCCGACAGCACCACGACCATTCGCGGCTGTCGCTATCCCATTCGCTCCATCGTGATCCGCGACGACACACCCGAAACCAAACAACGCTGGCGGGTGCTGTTCACCAACGACGAGAAGAGCGCCCCCGCCGCTCTGGACCAGGAGTACCGCACCAGGCAACACCATGAAGACGCCATAGGCGAGGTCAAACATGGCCTGAGCGGGGATTGTCTCCCCAAGGCCTATTGGTTGTTACGAGAGCCCAACGAGCAGGGAGAAAGACGCCGCACCATTGGCACCAAGACTTCTGAGGAAACGACTCCTGAGACGCACCTGGTCGCCTGGGTGAAGCACCGGAGCTACGACTTGGTCAAGGACTTGGGCGCCGCTTTGGGAAATAGATATGCCAAGATGCAAGTTGGCACCCTGGTGCGCAAGTTCATCGCTCGGCCAGGGGTCTTACGTCTCAGGGGTCGCGAGTTATGGGTGACCCTGGAACCGTTTGTCGAGCATCACGCTTTGGCCCCCTGGCTAGAACATATCAACACACAACGCTATACCATCCCCTGGCTGGATAACCTGGTGCTGCGAGTTGAGATAGCTCAAGAGCCGTCAGGACATGCAGCTCTACCTGCTCGTATCCGACGCCTAATTTTTGCCAATTCGGCTCAACCAGCACCTACCTGAGAGAAATTGGTGTGTCACGAATAGCCAACTAGGGTCATCAATTAGGTCACCCCGCACTATGTATGCAAGCTGCTGTCCATCCGCTGACCAGCCACACAGTTCTATGCGTACAACCGATCTCAACTCCTCAGCTACTTCGGGGACTCCCGGCCGATAGAATGGGCTTACTCTCCTCGGTTCTGTGCCATCAACTTGTGCAACCCATACACTCGACTCCACGAATTCGCCAGCGGGTTCGCTTGCTACATAGGCGATCCGGGTAGCGTCAGGTGACATCTTAGGCTGTGACTTGTACAAATCGTCGCAGCCCCAGATATGGAAGTTCTCTCCATTTGCATCTATAACCCATATTTCACTCGCCGAGACTTTACCCCAAGTCGCAATGTAATCCCCTTTGTTGATAGTGAACATTATCGTACCTGCAGGAGGAAAAGCAGGCAAAGCTGTAGGAGTTGGCTCTACACTTTCCGCTTGTGTGGATTGTATTATTGGCGAAACTATCCTGCCCTGATCCCAACTGGTACATCCGGCTACGAGTAAGCTCATAAGAGCCGCCATTACTAGACCGATTGTAAAAAGCCATTTAGGTCGCATAGGTTCCTCCGTCCTTCAAGGAGTTCCATAGGGAACCCAAGTCTTCTGATCATGGGAATACTTTCTTGTCCATTCCACGCCTGTCTCTATGTCGTAAAAGAACACTCTTCCACCGATTGGGTCTGGATCGGGAATTGGATTGTCCATAACCTCGCGAGCGATTTTATATGATCTGCTTTCCAATTCCTGATACCAATCCTTGAACGCTCGGGTTGGAATCCATTTCTGCCTGTTTTCTTTAGTCCACTCCGGCGGGGTCAGTCCCCACTCTTCTGCTTGTTCCACAGGAATAAAATAGCCATCGTACTGACCGGGATCTCGAATGACATCACGAACGCTGTTATAGGGTTTCCAGTCCTATCTTATCCACCTATGCGCCACTGTCAAGGCTGCTCCTCTCAAAGCTTCCTCAATAGCACTCCACCCCATATGCCCCCAATTTTTTGTTTCTCCGAAAAGCATTCCTACCATAGTCTCGTAATCCTCACCAGTGTAAGGAGTGGCGGGCCATTCTCGCCAGGTCGTCGGAGTGCCGGTCGGTGTGCTGGTCGGCGTGTAAGTCCCCGGCAGCGTAGCTGTGGGCGACAAAGTAGGGGTCGGTGGCAGTGGCGGCAGAGTAGGGGTGGGAGTCGGAGTTGGCGTTGGCTCCGGAGTCGCTGTGCCAGGCGGGAGCGTCGGCGGCACCGGAATGGTCAGCGTGGTCTCCTCCTCACACCCCACCGCCATCACGCCCATCCCCACCAGCACCAACAGCAGCAGCCAGTGCCACCACTTGCGCCGCCGCTTTCTCCCAACCGCTGCGCTCCACACCACCAGCGGGGCCAGCAAGCCCATCGTCAGCGGCATCCCGTAAGGCGAGTACGGGTTGCGCTGCCCCCCCTGCGGCGACAGAAAGCGCCCGGTCACCGGGTCGTAGTAGCGCCCGTCCCAGTACAGCAGCCCAAGCCCGGAGTCCCACCAGGCCCCGAAGTAGCCGTAGGCGCTTGCCCCGCTCCCCTGCTCCTCCAGGACGGCCCCGAAGGGCTTGTAGGCGCGCACCAGGGTGAGCGTACCCCCCGCATCCACCACCTGGCGCAGGCTGCCCTGCCCATCTGATTCCTAGCCATCGCCTCGCGATCTCACCACGAAAGCCAAAACTTGGCTTCTTCGTTATTGGTCAACTGTGTGATTTGTCCAGTTTCTACGGAAACCTTGTAGATTTGTCCGTATTGCCCTTTAGGGTCGTCCATCTTGGAGACAAAAGCGATTTCTTTGCCATCGGGAGACCATGCGGGAGAAGCCCAGGCTATATGGCCCGCCAATCGCTTCTCCTCGCCGCTGTTGATGTCCAGTACGTAGAGCGCATTTTCCTCGCTGAAGCCGTCGGTTGTGGTGTAATCAACTACATACAGAATGTGCCGACCGTCCGGCGACCAATTGAGATCGGTTATATCACGGCGTACATACCGGTCACTGCTGGTTGTCAAATCCGTTACATCTCCACTCTCTGTGTCTACGGCGGAGATCCACATCACACGTCCAAATACCTCGTTAATGGGGAACGCGATTTGCCTGCCATCAGGTGACCAGTCCACATTCCCAACAATGCGAACATCACGAAACCATCTATCTTGACTGCCATCTGCTCTCATCACATGTAGCCCCCCTTCATCACCCCCCTTTATGAGTGCTATTCTATCATCCACAGGGGACCAGTCGCAGAGATAAGCGTGGCGTGCCAATTCCACGGATTCGCCTGTGGCAAGATTGAGCACAACTACGCTGGAACTCTCCGGCCAGTACTTGTCGGGAACTACGCGAAAAGCTATCATCTGCCCATCGAAAGACAACTTTCCAACGGATCCGTAGGGAAAGGCCTCAGTCACTTGGTGAGGATTAGAACCGTCGTAGTTTACCATCCACCTAGTCAAGAAGCCCTCTTCGCCAGCCACACCGTAGAGTATCTTGTCTCCTCGTGGCGACCGTGCAGGATCTAGTATTTCACCCTCTAGCAACACACTAGTTTCAAGTGTCTCAGGGTTCAGTGCTTTGATAATGTCATGTCCACCCTGGTAGGTCGTGTAGATATAGGTGGTGTAGATAATGTTCTTATGAACTTCTTGGTCGTTAGCATGTGGAGAGATACAGGCCGAAACCAGGATTATCAAAAGCACCATCAACCAAGCAATGCGGAAAAACCGTGAACACATTTGGGACTTTCCTCCTTATGAGCAACAAGCACGTATGTTCATGGAGCGGGGGTAATGGGCAAGGGTTTTGTATAATCCTTGTTTGAGCAGTAGAAATAATCGCCAAGGATAGTGTAGTGAAACTCAGGATCTATTGCAGCCCAGCCATCCATCTGCTTTCTAACCCATAGACCGGCAACAGTATCGGGATTACCATCACCAAAGTACTCTGCGCCATTGGTAGGGTCGGCTTCTTGGCGGTTGACAATTCCTGGAGCCCTTCTCAAAGCTTCTTCCCATTGTACCCTGTCAGGGTCATTAGGGTCTCTGTCCTTAACGATCTGAGCAGGATCTTGGTCATGGTCTATACTTTCGCAGTTTTAGCCTCTGTCAAGCAAATTGAACACTTGTGCGGCAATGTGCCTATCTATATCCCCCTACATGTAGTGTGTAAGAAGTACCAGACTACTATAGATTGGGGGCAAAGTTAGCAATGCAAAAAGTGCAAAAGTATAGGTCATGGTAATAATAGTAGCCTTGAAATTGAGGTACCTCGTTGAGCTCTTGCAACAGGATGCCCACCAGGGTGGATTCACCCCATACAGATGGGTTATGAAGCCTGTTCACTGCCACCCAACCTGCCCCTACCATCGCATCGGGACCCGGATGATCTCTCATCTCGAACCACATCATCTTGGCAAGCTCATAGGCATCCGAGCCTGGAGTCGGAATCTCTGGCGTGGTCGTCGGCGGTTCTGGTGGAATCGGCGTACACGTCGGCGTGGCTGTGGGCGGCAAAGTAGGTGTCGGGGTCGGCGGCGGTGGAGTAGGAGTCGGGGTTGGTGTTGATGTTGGTGTTGATGTTGGTGTCGGCGTTGGCTCCGGAGTCGCTGTGCCAGGCGGGAGCGTCGGCGGCACCGGAATGGTCGGCGTGGTCTCCCCTTCACACCCCACCGCTATCACGCCTGCCCCCACCAGCACCAACAGCAACCAGTGCCACCACCTGCGCCGCCGCTTTCTCCCAACCGCTGCGCTCCACACCACCAGCGGAGCCAGCACACCCATCGTCAGCGGCATCCCGTAGGGTGAGTAGGGATTGCGCCGCCCCCGCTGTGGGGAGAGGAAACGCCCGGTCACCGGGTCATAGTAGCGCCCGTCCCAGTACAGCAGCCCCAGCCCGGAGTCCCACCAGGCCCCGAAGTAGCCGTATGCGCTCTCCCCGCTCCCCTGCTCCTCCAGGATGCCCCCAAAGGGCTTGTAGGAGCGCACCAGGGTGAGCGTGCCCTCGGCATCCACCACCTGGCGCAGGCTGCCCTGCCCGTCCTTGAGGTAATACGACCACTGCCCGTCGAACTCGCCGACCGGCCCTTGCCCGTACAGATAGCACCTGGTAGTCGTCCCGTCGTCAGCGACCAGCACCCGGCCCGGCCGGAGTGGGTCCGCCGTGTAGGTCGTGGTCACCGCCTGCCCGGCTACCCACATCGTCAGCCGTGTCCGCTGGCCCACGTGTACGTCGTCACCGACGCGCTTCGCCTTGAGCGGCAGCGAGCCGTCGTAGGCCATCTCTGCCAGGGGCTCGTAGCTCCCGCTGACGTAGCGCTCTACTTTCACCAGACGGTTGAGGCCATCCCAGGTGTAGCGCACTTGCCCGTCGGCGGGATCAGTGCCGTTGGGCGTCTGGTGGGTCAGGTTGCCGTTGGCGTCATAAGTATACCACCAAACCGTGGATTCGCCACTCACCGTGGAGGTGACGAGCTGCGAGGCGGCGTTGTAGGCTGCGCCCTGAGCGAAGTCGAAGGGTGTAGGTGGTGGTCCTGGTGGTGGTGATGTGCTCGCTGGCCAGGGTGACGTTGCCCACCGCGTCGTAGACATACGCGAAGGACTCGCCGCTGGAGTACTCGGCGGAGGTCAGGCGGTAGAGGGGATCGTAGGTATAAGTGATGACCGTGGTCTCCACCACTTCCGGCGCGGTGGCGGTGAGGTAGCTCGTTGCAGCATAGAAAGGCAAGCGATTTTTTTTTCAACCCGCTTGCCCAGACTTCTACGCTTTCTGCTTTACCAGAGAGTGTCACATGCTACTCCAGCGGCCTGGGTTATTCCGGAGGAAACAACCACGCTAAACTGGTACTACCTTCCACGTTCGGAATCTTCCAATAACTCCCATCTGATACCGAGACAATGTATAGGCCATCACCCTCCAGTTCCGATCGTACCAGCATAAGTCTGCTATCCGGTGACCAAATACCTCCCCCGGTTACGTTCGGCATGACCAACCGCACTTCACCGCTGTCAAGCTCCAAGATATATAGGTTTTTCACGTCTTCAACTGCGCGCTCGAATGAGATCATCTTGCCATCCGGCGACCATTGAGGTGGGTAGCCATGATAGCTATCCTTGAGGACTAATTTCTTGCTATTACTATGCGGGTCAATGACAAAGACAGGATATGTTCCCGGCTGCTCCTCATTTCCACCTTGTATGGCAATGAGGCCCGTAGTTTCCGACCAGTCAAGGCTGAAAAGAAAGTCGAAATTGAAAGGCGATAGTCCTATGATGGAATGTACTGTTCCATCAAGATTCAATATCTGGAGTGCGTTTGTGGCAGCGTAACGGCTCGCGCTGTGAACTGCCAGCATGTTGCCGTCTGGAGACCAATCAAGAATCTCCCCTTCGCCTATCTTCCACCACTGACCACTTTCGACATCCAAAATGCAAACTCTTCCCGGTTCGTAGGGAACACTGTCCACAAAGGCGATTAAAGAATCATCAGGTGACCAGATTGGAGATACGGGCCTTTCCTTGTTCAAGAAAGCCAGTAAGTCTTCCTTTGACCAGCCTGGGGATCCGGGTTGTAAATCGCCCTTGCCGACCAGTTCCTTAGGCTCAGAGCCATCAGCATTCATCACCCACAGGCTGCTCGACCAATCCATAAGTCCTCTCTGTTGTACAGATTGGATGAACGCCAACCTCTGACCGTCGTGAGATAATCTAGGAGCATCCAACAACCAATACCACTCTCCTGCCGGTTCCTCGGCGACAAAGAGCATTTGCTTCTCCGAACCATCTGCCTTGATTCTCCAAATCGCGTCTTGGAAACCCGAATAAAAGACCGTGATATCTTTAAACACCGATGGATTCAGGAGCGGACGTGGGGTGGAGAGCAACACTGAGGTTGGTGTCTGATCAGGTGTGGCTGTACCAGTAGAACCAGGTGCTGCCGTGGGTTGAGATGTCAAGCTCGTTAACACCTTTGGTGTGTAGGATGGAGAAGGCCTGGCTACACATCCAACCCCGATACAAAAGATGCTCAGCAATGTAATTACCCCAAGGGCTCCATTCATGACCTTGGCCATCATTGCTCTCCTTCCTCTATGATTGTCCGGACTCATAAGCGTCCCACCAGACATCGTCTTTCGGGTAGGCATTCCCGAAAAAGTGTAGAGAATCACCTGTTACTTCTTCGTATTCGTCCCCTTGATATCCTTTAGGGCGATTAGTAATGTAAGGTTCTTTTTTGGCCACGAAACTGTCATAGCGACGCAACCCCTCTGGCATCTGCTCGTAGGGCGTGTTCATCACAATGCCGGCCAGTCGCCAGGTTTCTTCGTACAACCTGGCGAACCGGCCGCCGTCTGGGGCACCTTTTGGATCGAACGAGTCATTAAAGTTCACCGTGCCCCACTCAACACCCAGCGTGATAGGCGAGAATGAGGAGAAAGCATTAGGATACAGAATTTGCGCACGATAGGTTCTGCCTGCACCGGTCAAGTCAAATTCCACCCTGGTTCGCGCAATCCACATCACATTCTCTCTGGAGTCCACGGTACCATCTGGCTCGCCCGCTTCTGCAATGGCCATCATGGCCAGAATTGCCTGGTCAGGAACATAGTCAAAGTCGGCAACCGTGACGTGCAGGTGAAGCTTTGTGTGTTCCACATCATTTAGTTTGGTCGTGTATTGCTTTACGTAGTCTATTGGAGTGAGGATCGGTCCGGGAGTCGGCGGTTCTGGCGGAATCGGCGTACACGTCAGCGTGGCTGTAGGCGGCAAAGTAGGCGTGTGTGTCGGTGGCAGTAGAGTGGGAGTAGGAGGCGGAGTGTAGCTCGGCGTTGGCTCCGGAGTCGCTGTGCCAGGAGGAAGTGTCGGCGGCACCGGAATGGTCGGCGTGGTCTCCCCTTCACACCCCACCGCCATCACGCCCACGCCTACCAGCCCCACCAGCAGCAGCCAGTGCCACCACCTACGCCGCCGCTTCTTGCCAAAGGCCGCGCTCC
>JACIWR010000097.1 GCA_014360845.1 Anaerolineae bacterium | reverse complement strand
TGGAAGAATCCGGCGCCGCCCTGCTGCGCAAGTGCGGTCATCCCCACGCCCGTGCCTGCCAACTGCGCGACCCCACCCCCATCGCCCACGCCCTGGCCACCCTCGATGTGCGCCTCGCCGCCCTCGCCGCCGGCCTCACGGTCCAAACCGAGCAGAAGCTCTCTTTCGGCCAGGACGTGATCCGCCCCGATAACCTGCTCACCCTCCCCGACGGCACCAGGGCCCTCTTCGAGACGGAACAGGGCGCCAACCCCGCCCTGCTCCGCCGCATCCTGAAAGGCCTGCAAAACAAGCTGGCCTTCTTCCGCTCCCAGGAAAGCCGCGCCTTCTCCCCCACCGTCCGCGTCCTGTTCAACCTGACCCGCAACCGCGACTGGGACTCCACCCTGGCCGTGTGGGAACGGGCCCTGGCCCTCCTCGCCCAACAGCACGGTACCCTCCCCTTCCGCCTCCTGGCCATGCCCCTGCCCGAGTTCCTGCACCACCCCGACTGGGCCGAACCCCCGGACCCCCAGCGCTGGGAGGACCTCCTCGACCCCGCCTCCCTGCCCTCCTTCGGCCCGACGCAGCCGGTGGAGTCCGACCGGGCACCGCTCCCCGCCCCCAGGAAGCAACGCCTGCCCCAGGAGCTGCACCGCGCCCTCGCGCCCCACGACGACCGCCTCATCCTCGCCGCCTATTGGCAGTCGTTCCGCGAGCAGGCCCAGGGTCAACTCCCCCAGGCCGACCCCGCCTTCTTCGACCTGATCACCCTCATCCACGCCGCCTCCCACGACGAGGCCCGCCCACCCCTGGCCCAGGCCGCCCTGCCCAGGGCCTCCCTCTATCTCCTGGCCAAGTACCTGCAGATGCACCCCGACCTGCGCAAAGCCCTCAACAAGGCCCTCACCCGCGGCTCCGGCAGCATGAAGTGGTCACCCACCACCATCCTCCAGCGCATGCAGCAGGTCATCCGCGTCTTCCTCAAGTTCCACGGTTTCACCCCCGACGGGCCCCTGATGGTAGCAGCCGAGCTGCCCCCCTGGGACAGACCCGGACCGCGCGATTTCCAGGTCAGTGTGGGCATCCATACGGCGGAGTTGCTGATGGGGGATCGGGACGGGGTGGTGCCGGGACAGGATACGGTGCGCCGCGTGGAACAGGCCCTGGCCTGGGTGCTCTGGGCCCTCTTTGCCTACGCCGAAGAGGTGGGCCTCAAACGCGCGCCGTTCTGGTGAAAACCAATCCGGAAATCTGAGGGATGCGAGAGAGTAAAGAACCCCGCAGCTTACTGGGGGATTCTTTACTTCGCAGCGTGGTTTGAGGATGCCCTTGCGCGAAGAATTGATGAGACACTGTGGCGCACCGAGTTAGTGTGGGTGCCGGAGAAGATGGGGGGATAGGACCCAAGAAGAAACAGCCCCCGGCTGCCTGACAGGTAACTGGGGGCCTGTTTGTTGAAGTGGAGAATTTAGCTCGACTCTGAGCTATTGACTCCCGCCATATCTTTTCAGAACTATCGGTAAGTAGACGTCGTGCTGTGGTTCTTGAGGAAGACCTTCCCCACTCACGGATAAGCCATAGGCAGTGGTACAGCCATAGGCGTAGGGGTCCCAGTGCTCCACTTTGACGTAGTAGACCCCATCTGCTGGCGCCTGCCAGTCAATCTGCGACGAGGGCCACATGCCGGGATAGTCATCGTTGGACGTGATCAGTGTGACCCCATCTGTATCATAGAGGTACAGAACGGTATCAGCGTGGCCGCCATCGTTGGTCGTGGACAGGGTGTAGGTAAAGCCGGCTGTCGCCTGGAACTTGATCCAGTCCTGATCCCCTTCTGTGTGGATGTTGTGGACTTGGGATTCATCCGCATAGATCCACTTGGCGCTGGTGTAGGCGTTATCCGCCTCGTAGCCATCCGGAGATATAGAACAAATCTGGACGGTGTGTTGTGCGTCACCATTCCCACCAGCGTAGTTGCTGAGATTGCCTGCCTTGTCTCGCGCTCGGGCGCGGAAGTAGTAGGTGTGCCCATCCTGGCCGACAAACCGATAGTAGGTATCGGTTGTGCCGGTCAACAGGTTTGTCCAACTCCCGCCAGCCCCATCACGATACTGGACGTCGTAACTGGCAATGCCGGATAGATTGTCATAGCCATCCCACCAATACACATAGAAGTCGCGGAAGGGCGCGTCACCATACATCTGCTGTACACTGGCGGTGACAGTTGGCGGGGTGCGATCAATGCCCAGACTATACGAGCCGTACCCAGTGTAATTACCTGCCCAGTCATAGGCATAGATGAACACCACGCAACCCTGTGGCTGCTCAGGAATGCCGCTGGTGTTGAAATCATACATCCAGCCGTCGCGAGGATCATGGTCGTCTTCCAGGACGATCCAATCGGAACTGCCGTCCCAATTTGCATCGTGCCAGTAGAACGTGACGTTGCGGATGCCACTCTCGCCGTCGCTCACGTTGGTCGTGATAGTCTGCAAGTTGGGATCGAGCCAGTCGTAGTGGTCAGGAGACGTGATCTCGGCGGTGGGACTGGTGTCATCGGTGAGCAGGTGGATGTTATAGAAGTAGTCGGTGCCGCCCACCGACGGGTGGTTCCAGGCGCGCACCTTGATGTAGTAGGTGCCATCGTGGGGCAACTGGTAACCGAGGTGCGAGTCTTGTATCTCCACCGGGATCTCGTCGTCGTGCTCAGCCAGGACATTTCCGTAGCTATCCAGTAAGAACACGTAGGTATCCAACGACGATCCGTTGACTTTGGCGTCAATATCCACCACGATCTTATCGCCCTCTGAGCCAGTGAATTGATAGAAGTCATAGTCACCGCCGGGGCAGATGTCGGCTGTGAGGGTCTGGCCGTAGGCGATGGGTGTGGCCTCATCCAGGGTGTCGTTGGGCTCGTGGCTATCGGCGCAACTGGGTGGTGGCGTGGTAGAAATGTCAAAGTCGTCTATGTACCAGCCACGATAGTCGTTGTACACACTGTCCAACGAGTCGAAGTAGAAACGCACCTGGATGGCGTGACCGGCGTAACCGGACAGGTCAATTGCCGGGCTCTGCAGCCACCAGTTCATCGGGTCGTCGGACAGTTGCAGGACGTTGTCGAACGGCCCGCCGTCCACCGAGATTTGCACCCAGCGCTGATCCCAGTTTTGTGTCTGTGTTTCGGTTTCGTACCGATACCAGAAGCGCAAGTAATAGCCAGAAGAGGGGATGTAGATGGACGGAGAAGTCAGACCACCTGAGTTAGCTGAGCCGGTGTCGTAGTCGCCGGTGGCGTCCTGGCCGTACCACCAACTGTGCGATCCACTGTGGCTTTCAGGATATGGACTGTTCGCGTCTACTTGGTGCCACAAACCTGTGGCCGTCCAGTTGTTGGTGCCACTCTCCATATTATCCGAGTAAGGAGCCGAGGGTATCCAGTAAAACTGATGTTCCCAGGAATTGTTGGTCTCGTTGGATTCATTGATTAGGTCGTCTGCGTCAGCGATGAATCTGAGAGTGTGCCATCCGGGTGTATCAATTACCTCCACCCAATCGAAGAAGGCCCATGTCCAACCAGCTTGGACATTGCCAAAATCATAGTGGGCTACCCGGTTGCTATCAATGTAGAGATCGCCAAAAGTGCTTCCCCCGGTATCCGCATTGCCCGAGTTCGATATACCCCAGTCTATGTATGTAGGTTGTCCCGCATAGAGGGTATTGACCACGCTGGTACCAGTGATGGACGAGGGGACGATAGGATACTGCCAGCCTCCCCACTGCGAAGGCACAAGATCAGGCTGAAGACACGTTACAGGCACGCTGAACGAGTCCGACCAAGGGCCGCCGTTGGAGGCACTAATGTCCAGGTGGAACTGAATGACATGCCCGTTGGGCGTGTTGGGGTCCACTGCGAAATCAAAGTCATTGCTGTTTGTGCCCGTTCCTCCACCTGGGATGTCAGGATAGTTGCTGTCAGTATTGTAAAGCCAGGTGACGTAGGGGTCGCTGGTGCTGATGGTAGCGTTCACACCGGTGGCCGCGCCGTCGCCCTGGTTGCGGAGGGTGACATACAGTTCTATGGTCTCCTCACACTCCACCACGCCGTCTCCGTTGCCACTGCTCTGGTCGCTGTTATCATCGTCAACTGTGTGACTGTCGTACACCAGCGGTCCGACAGGGGCCGTCTGTATGGTAAAGCTCCAGGTGCTGCTCCAGTCACTCTCCCCATACTGATTCCGCGCCCTGACTTGCCAGTAGTAGGTGCCCGGCTGCAGTTGGCCGATGTGCCAGTCGGTGCTACCGATCCAGCCGGAGTTGATGTCTACACCGGGCCCCCACAGATGGGCGTAGTACTCTGTGGCGCCGCTAGATGCGTTCCAGTCCAGGGTGATGTCAGCATCGTGAGGCAGGGTAGCGTCGTCGTCGGGGCTGACAAGGTCAGGGGGAGACGGCGGGCAACCGGAAACCTGCTCCCAACTCGCCTGGATGGCTGCGGCCCCGGTGCGCTCGTAGTGCTCCAGCCTGAGCTGGTGGTTGCCTTCGGTGAGATCCACCTCTGGAGTGTAACTGGTCGCTTGATCGTGCCACTCATCTAAGACAAGGTTGCCATCTATCCAGAAGCGCACACCGTCGTCGCTGAATATGTTGAAGCGCCAGCGTCCGCAATCGAAATGCACGGTGCGCTCGAAGCGGGAACTGAAATGGTTCTCTGGAAGGTTGTAGCCTGGCCCGCCTTCGCCCCACTGGTGATCAAGGAAGCCCTGTCCTTCGTTGACCCTCACCACAGGGTCCCACCACAGTGCTTTGTTGCCCCAGTACTGAGCGTACCATTGGAAGTTATCTTGCGATTCACGTGGTAGCTCAAAGCCCGGCCCCCACCAGAAGGCGGTTAAGTAAGCATCTCCAGCGTTCTCATAGTACTCCACTTCAACATTGTGGTAGCCGCTGCTGAGATTACGAGACTCGTAGTGCTGAGCGGAAGGCGCCCAGCCGTCCACGACTGTCTGTCCGTCTATCTTGATGCGGGCGCCATCATCGTAGCCCAGCGCAAATGTATAGTCTCCGCCGGGGAAGTAAACCGATTTGGAGAAACGGACACTGAAGTTGTCGGAAGGGCATTCACTGGCAGGTGCATCACCGCCCCAGTCGCCAAAGACGTAGGTACTGTCTTGGTAGGTGTCATAGCACCGGCTGCCTAGATGATTGTCGCTGAAATATTCGACGCGCCAGTTAGCCGATGCAGTGACGTCAATATAATCGGAGCGCGTTCTGGTATCCGACCCTCCCGGACCGGTCACGGTTAGCCTGACCGTGTACTTGCCTGGGGTGGTGTAGGTATGGTCGTGGTTGCTGCTGCACGAAGTGCCTGTGCTGCCATCTCCATATTCCCAATGACAGCTCGTATAGTCTCCGCTCGATGTGTTATGAAATGACACGTTGAGAGGAGCATCGCCGCTGAGCGGCGAGGCATCGAAGTCAGCATGGGGCAATGGCGGTATACAAGCATGGGTGTCAGTATTCCACGTCAGATGAACCTTGGCCTCTCCGCCTTCCTCCCGCAACAGAACACGCAGATCGGCGTTACCGTTTAAGGGGTAACCTGTCTGGCCGTTACACACTCGGTCATTATTACCACTCCCTCCCAGGTCCGCGATATTCTGGCCATTAAGCCATAGTTTCACACCGTCATCGTGGTCAAGGTAGAAGACATACTCGCCGGCCGGGAAATTCAGGGTGGCACGGAAGTCTCCAACCCAGTCATCACCATTCATTCCACTGCAAGGAGCGCCGCTGCCCCAGTCTTTATGGAGTTCCGGGCCGTTGATCGTCTCCGTGCAGCGGGGAGTTATAGAGGCATTGGGGTCCCACCAGAGAGTGGAGCCTTGATCGTAGCGGGCTTCCCAGTTTCCGTGTGCGCTTTCGGGTTCTATGCGGAAGCGACGCACAGCCCAGTTGGCACCATTGGGAGCGTTGGCCGCTCTTACGCCCCAGTACAAATCAGTGTTCTCTGGAGCGTTGCCGCAAGGGCCACTCCCATCAAATGTGCACGTATACTCCGTCGAACCCACACCCGTGTCCAGATAGGTCGTGCCGCCGGAGTCCATATTCGAGGTGTTTTTCACTCGAAGGGTATAGCCATTGAAGGTGCAACCGCTCACCGCGTTCCAGCGGAAGGTGATGGTGCGATTGGGCAAGCTGGCATTATCACCTGGTTCGGTGAGGGAGGGAGCGGAACAAGTGTCACCATCACAACTGCTCGCCGTGTAGGTTTGGCCGGTTTGGACGATTCCCCCTGTCACGCCGCAAAAGCGAGGAGTCTTATAGGCCCCATATCTTCCGTCACGGACCTCAAAGTGGAGATGGGTGCCGCACTTGCCCCCGTTATAACCACTGCAGCCGGTTCCTGTACGGCCTGATCCACAAGTATAACCTACATCTGCTTGGGTTGCTAAAATGGTACCTGCTGTGACCCATTTATTGAGATTGTTTCTCGCATTCTGAGCACTACCTTGTGCAATGTGAAAGTATTTGGTCCACTCACCATCACTATGTTCCATAACGATGTAGTTGTTGCAGGCGGCACAACCGCTGTTACAACAACACTGCGAGTATCCATCCTCGACAGCGCGTATCCATCCGTCGCGAGCAGCGACGATAGTGCTACTATTGAGACCCACCATATCAACTGGGCCACCATGAGCAGCTGAATCCTGTGTCACTCTGACTTGTGTCCCATCAGAGAATGGGAGTCTGTATAAGCCCGAAGAATTGTCCTGCGCTGTCACCCTTTCGGCTCCAACGACCTGCCACTTTGCCAGGAAATTCTTTGTCTTAAGAGAGAGATAAACCTCTGGTACTTCGGAGAGCCAAACTTCATACTCCTGAGAGCCTGGCATTGCGATAGCCCAAGTATGATCGATCTTTCGCGCGAGAACGATTCTACCTTCGGTGTTCACAGGAGCACCATCTTCTGTTCTGACATCACATTCAACGACAGCCCAGTTATCTTGTCCCCAAACTGATTCAACACTCCAGTATGGTTGAAGTCGTCGACTTGAATGCAACGTATTAAGTTTGGTCTGCACAGCAGCGCGGACTCTCGCCGCTTCTTCGGCTGGCAATTGGGGACGGGGTTCGCTGGGCCCACAAGTTAGTGCGCCAACCAGAGTGCTGACAGGTGTCGGCGTAGCCGTAGGCTGCACCAGCCCCGGACCAGGTTCGCCCAGCCCCTCCTTGCTTGGCGGCATCACAGTCGCAGGCGGAGGAACCGCAGGCGTGGCCATAGGCTTCTGTAAAGCATCGGCTTCAGTGGCCTGCGCGCGCAGTTGGCTCTTTTCGCCAGTTGGCACCAGGCTCTCGGGCACAGCCTCCAGCCACTGGAGATACAGCCCGTCGCTGCTGGGCAGCAGTGCCTGCCAGGTGCCATCCGGCAGGCGGTGGGCCAGGATGTGGATCGGTGCGGCCAGCGTTTTGGTCGTACTCCGCCATTGGGCGACGCCGTGAGCCCATTCGCCTTCCACTGCCACTTCAACCGGAGCGGTCTGGTAGCGAGGACCCCAATAGCGCAGGTACTTCTCCAGCACGGCTTCAATGGCCTGGCGGGCACGGGCCTCTTCCTGTTCGGGAGATAGGAGCTTGGACGGGTCGGGTAATGCGCCTGGCTCAATCGGCGGGACGGGGGTCGGGGTGGCTTCAGGTGTGGGGGTGGGTGGGGCGTAGGCGCGGACGGCATCGCTGCGGTCAGGGCCAGTGGGTAGTCCGGCGGAGGCTGGAAATGGGACGATCAAGGTGAGGCAAAGGCAAAACGCGACGAGGACATTGAGTCGCTTGTACATGGGAACCTCCTGTGTCTGTGTGCTCAGCTTGTCCCGGCACAGCCGGGTTGATGGAGGTCCCCTCGGTCGCTGGCTACATTGTGATGTCAGTGGGCCGGGGAGGACAACGTTATTTGAATCGGGGGCAAATCCTGTAAATCATTATACTACTATCTCAGTCTAATGTCAAGAATTTTCTCTCGACGGGTGTATTTCACTTCTGGGGCGAGTTTGCACCTTGTAAGGGCGCAGTGTGTTACGCCCCATGGGCACTCCGTGGTGGCGGGTAAGGCAGGCTTCGTCGTGAGCGTTCGACCGAGCCTTCGGCGTGAGCTCAGGCGAACGCTCACGCCGAGGGCTCAGCCGAACGGTTGGCGGCGGCTACAGCGTGTAGGCCCCTGGGCTTCGGACACCTACCGAGCGACGTCATTGCGCAGAAGAGTCCAAAGAGCCGCCTACCTACCGTCCTGAGGCGGCGGGTAGGGCTCTCTGCCTTAGTTCGATAGGGCAGAATCTTTACATGAGAGGTGACTACTCAGCCTATGCTCCAAGTCCCCGTCCCGGGGATGTTCCATGCGGCAAGACGCTGTCTTTTGCGCGGTTTTCTCAGCCGAGACGCCCCCGGGACGGGGGCTACGAGCCTGGGGAGGACAGTGCGCCTGCTAGCCTGAGTAGTAACCATGAGAGAATCCCTGTAGCTCATCTGATTACCCGGCTCAGCCGAGCCCAACCCGCCCTACAGGGATGCGACCACCCTTCGCTTCCACTCAGGGCACGGCGGCGGGCCGCCGCTACGGGATAAACCTGCCCCCAAACTGAAGCGCACCCGTAATACCGTGACCATGGGGCAGCATCGGGACTCGACCCCGACAGATCCCTCGTTCGCGGAGTCCAACTCCGCGAGATCAGAGCAATGATGAATTACCCTTGTCAAAATGGAAGAAAGATGTTAAAATAAGATACAATGTGAACGGTCACACGGGCAACATCCAGAGTATCGAGGTGACTTTTGTCCACTTGTGTGGTATAATTGAGTCAAGTGCAGTCTTGCGCCAACGGGGGAGGTGGACATGGCCAGGGTTATCGCGGTTGCCAATCAAAAGGGCGGCGTGGGCAAGACCACAACGGTGATTAATTTGGGCGCTGCCCTCGCCGAGCACGGACGTGACACTTTGCTCGTGGACCTGGACCCCCAGGCCGCTCTCTCGGCTGGATTTGGCATTAACTCTTATGCCCTAGACACAAGTATCTACGAGGTCATGGTAGATGCTCGTGATGTAACTCTGGAAAGCATTATCCAGCCGGTGCGACCGCATCTCGACCTCGCCCCCTCCACCATTGACTTGGCTGCTGCTGAGATGGAACTCATCTCAGCCATCGGTCGCGAGTACGTCCTTAAGGAACACCTGGTCACCGTTGAAGACCGCTATCATTACATCCTGATTGACACCCCGCCTGCTTTAGGCTTATTGACGATCAACGCTCTCACCGCCGCTGATGAAGTACTGATCCCCGTGCAATGCGAGTTCCTGGCCATGCGTGGGATTCGGGTCCTGCTGCAAACCATCGAGAAAGTCAAAGCAAAGTTAAACCCCGGCCTGGAGATTTTAGGCGTTCTGGGGACGATGTACAACTCGCGGACTATTCACGCCCGTGAAGTTTTAGAAGAATTGCGCTCTGTTTTTGGCCCCAAAGTCTTCGATGTGGTAATCAAGAGCAGTATTAAATTTGCTGAAGCGCCGGTGGCCCAGCAGCCCATCTTGGAGTATGCGCACAGCCACAAGGGGGCCATGGCGTACCGAGCCCTAGCGGAGGTGATTATCAATGGCGAGTAAACGAGCGAGTATCAAGGGCAAAGGCATGGACATTCTTTTCGGTGGCCCGTCAGGCGCAGCCGTGCAACCCGGCGTTCCCGTCAAAGCCCCGCCCGCCCCGGATGACGGCGAACTGACCGCGGAAATGGAAAGCCTGCTGGATGAGGAGGCAATGGCAGGCGGACCAGGCCCCGGCCTGGTTGAAGAAGAGATGGGGGAACCGGCGCTCAAACCCAGCAAAAAAGAACTGGCCTACGTGCCGCCGAAAAAAGAGGGCGCGCCCCCGGCTGAGCCGGTAATTCCAGAGTGGGCCGCGGCCCCTACTCCCACTGCAGAGGCCGCCGTAGAACCGGCAGCTCCGGCTGAAGCGAAAGAAGAACCGCCACCACCGCCCTCTATTGTGCCCCCTGCTGCGCCGGTAGTGACGGCGACCACAGCCGCCGTGCCCCCGCCCAAGGAAAAGCCTGAAGCCGAAGCTTATGATCTGAAAATCCGGGGCCTGTTGTATGATGCCCTCTCCATGGCCGGGGAAGAAGAGGTGCGCGAGGCCCCCGGCCCCGGTGCGGGCGAGCCGGCACCGGCCCCGCCACCGGAGGTAGGCCCCGAAGAACAACCCTCTCCACAGCGCACTCAGGAAGAGGTGTTACAGGCCGTGGGCCGTCGACGGCTGGAAGCCTTGGAGAAAGAAATTGACGAGCTGTTCATCCGCGTCCCCAAGGAACTGAGCATGGACCGCAACGTCAACATCGCCCTGGCCCTGCTGCGCGACGCACAGGACATCGTACAGGAGCGACCCCGGCAGTACGATCTGGCCATGTTCAAGGTGGCTCAGGTGCGGATGATGTTGGAACGCAGGCAGCGTATCATGGCCGAGACATCCAGTCACGCTTACCCCCTCATGGTCTACGAGATCGCGTGCTTTCTCGTACTGCTGGCCGGCATCGTGTTCCGCCAGCGCCTGGCAACCTGGTTGATAGCGGTGAGCGGAATGACCCTGGTGGACTTCAGCGTGAATCTGCAACCTATGCTGGGCACACTGATGTGGGGCGGCATCGGAGGAGTGGTCGGCGGGCTGTGGAGCCTGTGGAAGCATGTGGCTCGGGATCAGGACTTCGACAAGCAACACTCCATGTGGTACATCACGCAGCCGGTGATGGGCATCATTCTCGGCGGGGTTATTCACCTGCTGTTCATGGCTGGCGTGCTGATTGTAGAGGCCGGCTCCACCTCTCAGTCGTCATTAGCGGTACTGTGGTTCCCCTCGCTGGTGGCTTGCCTGGCCGGATTCCGCCAGAACTTCGCTTACGAGTGGCTGGATAGCGTGGCCCGGGCCATTGGCCGCGAACCCCAACGCAGCGAGGAAGAGGTAGTCCCTGGACCTGCTCCTGCAGCAGCGACGACTACGACGACAACCACTACCACGGGCGGGACCCCCGGCACGGGCACCTAAGCCCATAAGCTCACGAAAAAAGAGCCGAGATCACCTCGGCTCTTTTTTTATGTACGGCCTCCGTCTCCCGTGGCGGGCAGGTGTTCCACCCGGATGGGAGCCAGAATCTCTTTGGCCAGAGGATCGGGGTAATCCTCGGCGTAGACCACGCGGGTGATACCGGCATTGATGATGGATTTGGCGCACCACGAACAGGGATAGCAGGTCGTGTAAAGCGTCGCCCCCTCAATGCTGATCCCATAACGCGCTGCGAAGTTGATGGCGTTCTGCTCGGCGTGGGCTGCACGGCACAGTTCCGAGCGCTGCCCCGAGGGCACCCCCTCGCGCGCGCAACCGACGTCCAGACAGTGAGGGTGTCCAGCAGGCGCACCGTTGTAGCCGGTGGACACAATTTGTTTCCCCTGCACGATCACCGCCCCTACCCGGCGATGCAGACAAGTGGCCCGTTGGGCCACCACGCGGGCAATGGCCATGAAATACTCGTCAAGACTGAGACGCTCTGGCATCAATCAAATCCTGAAATACCGAGGGGGCTTGCTCGTAGACCAGATCCAAAATCCGATTGGCCAGCTCGCGGATCTCCCACTGGGCGGCGGGGTTCAAGCCGCGCAGTTTGATGAAATGTCGCAATTCCCTGAAGTTCATCGTCATCACTATGCGCGTGGCCGTGGCGTTGGGCAGCAGAAAGCGGCAGTCCTCCTTGCGTATCCCGCGCTGGCGCAAGGCGCGATAGGCTTCTCTGGCGCGGGCTGTGAATTCGTCCCAGATGGCGCGGGCGGACGGGTCGGCGGAGATGGCTGCAGGCACGACGAACTCGGCGTTCGATGCATCCACGTAGCGTTGTGATTCCTGGCTGTAGCTGGCCAGCCGGTGCCGGACGAGTTGATGACTGCAAGCGCGCGAGATGCCGCTGATTTCGAAAGTGGCGCTGGCGTGTTCAATGATGGATTCGTGCCCCTCGCGCAAGCGCCGTTGGATGAAGGCCGCCGTGTCGCCTTGCTTTTCGCTGCGATAGCACACCCGTCCGGCGTGCTCAATCAGTTCCTCCGCTGTGCCATCGCCCCGCAGATAGCGGGTGATGGCGATGAGTTCGACGTGCATAGTTTCCTCCCTGGGTTCTGGTCACCTTGTCTCAAGTTGTTTTTTCCCGCTGGGCCAACGTTCTCGCGAAGTCCCGATGTTCTCGCGGAGTTGAACTCCGCGAGAACTCTGGGGGACAAGAGAAAGCATCCTGAGCGGAGCGCAGCGGAGTCGAAGGGGCATCCTGAGCGGAGCGCAGCGGAGTCGAAGGATGTG
>JACIWR010000096.1 GCA_014360845.1 Anaerolineae bacterium | reverse complement strand
GGGTGTGGTAGTGGCCGCTTCTTTCTACGTGCCCTACCTGCGCCATCCTTTCTTCGCCGAAACCGTGGATTACCTGACCGGGTCGCGGGTGGAGAGCTGGTCGCTGCACAACAATCTGGGCGATTTTTTCCTGACCAGCACCATCTACAACTCGACGTATTACGTCGTCGCCCTGGCCTTGCTGCTGAGCGGCGTGGCCGTCGTTTACACCAGCTTTCTCTCATCCCGACGATGGCTTTTCCCGACCCTGTTCGCCCTGGGCGTGGGAGCGGTGCTGGCGTTCCCGGCCGCCTGGCGACTGGGCCCGCTGAATCTGGCCGTGCTGCCTTTTCTCGCCGTCCTGGCCGGGTTGTACCTCTCCCCTCACGCCGATGGCGCCTTCCGCGCCGCGCTGACCTGGCTGGCCGCGCCTTTCCTGCTCTACCTGTTCGTGGTCGGTTATCCTTTGACCCACGTCTACACCCTGTATCCGGCGTGGGCGGTGCTGGCCGGACTGGCCCTGGTCGGACTCTGGCGCTGGCTGCGCAGGCGGTGGGGACGAGGTGTGCTGGGCGCGGTTGCCGTGGGCCTGGCGGGACTGTTCGTTCTCTGTGCGTATTACCCGCTCTTCGTCTTCGTTGACCACGATCCGGAGTACAAGCGTACCTATCCCGCCCATCGCCATCCCTGGTACTGGACGGTCTACGAGGAGCTGCCGCCCTACGGCTACTTCGGCTTCCCTTATCGCGCCGGGTGGAAAGTCATTGGTCAGCTTTATGCCGACGGAGTGCTCGACGGCGATTACAACAGTAACGAGGAGGAGGAAATCACCAACTGGTACACCCGCCGCGCCCCGCGCTCGTACTGCCCGCGCCCGGATTATTACTTCGTGGCGGTGAACGTGCAGGATGAGATTCCTATCCCGGCGGACGAGGTGGCCTCGTATCACCTGGCAGGCGTAGTCACCGTAGGCGGGGAGCCCAAGCTGCGCCTTTATCAGCGGGCGGCGGTGGAGGGCGAGCCCGTGGTTTACGTTGTGGAGGATTTCATCCCTCGCTACGACCAGGACACGCGCCCGGCGGCTTTCTTCCGTCCCCAGGAGTTGCCCGCCTACACGCCGTTGCAGGCCGATTTCGCTCACCAGGCGCGGCTGCTGGGCTATATCCTGGATACCAGCCGCGCTTACCCCGGCGGTGATTTGGAGCTAACCCTTGTCTGGCAGGGGCTGGCGGCGATGGACACCGACTATCACGTCTTTGTGCACCTGGAGAAAGAAGGCCGCCTGTGGGCGCAGGGGGATAACGCCCCTGGCTGCGGCTTCAAACCCACTTCTGCATGGCAGGTAGGGCAGGTGGTGGTGGACCCGGCTTATATCGTTTCCCTGCCGGAGGATGTGCCTCCCGGTGAGTATCCGCTGCTGGTGGGGATGTACGAGCTGGACAGCGGACAGCGCTTGCCGGTGTACGGCGCTGATGGAGCTGCCCTGGGGGACGGCTTGACGATACAGACGGTGGAGGTGGCGGAAAGGCCATGATGGAGTGGCGAGAAATGTGGGATCGGCTAGGCAGGCATGGGGGGGGCTGATCATGATTGCCTTGCTGGGCCTGGTCGCCGCCTGGCAACTTACCCATCTGGGCGGATTTGCGTGGGACTACGACGAGGGGGTGCATCTAATGCAGGCTCGTATGCTACGCAACGGATACCGCCTCTACACTGATATTTATACCGATCAACCGCCCCTGCTTGTGAGCACCCTGGCCGCTGGGTTTGCGATAGTTGGCGAGTCGGTGACTGGGGGACGTGCGATGTGTGTACTGTACAACTTGGTGGGGCTGGGCGCAGTAGGGTGGATAGCCCAGCGACTAAGGGGCGGGCTAGCAGGAGCGTGTGCCGTGGCCCTGCTGAGTGTCTCGCCGGAAATACTTCAGCACGCGCGGGTGATTACTGGCAACCTGCCGGCGGGGAGCATGGCAGCGCTGGCCGTGGCGTTCGCCCTCGGCTACTTGTGGGAGGGAAAAGTGCTGCTAATCCCGCTGGCAGGGACGAGTTTTGCGCTGAGCTTGCTGGTCAAACCGACCTCGGCGGGTGCGATTGTGTCTTTGATCGTAGCAGTGCTGGGGGGGAACGTAGTGCATGGCCGGGCACGGACTTGGCGTGCGAGCATGGTTAGGTCGGGGCCGTTGGTGCTGTCCGTGGTGCTGGTTCTGGTTGCCGGTCTGGTGCTTCATGACTGGCGAGGCTTCAGCGAGCAGGTCGTCAGCCAGTACAGGCAGGCCAGGGTAGTCTTTCCCCTTGATGTACAGACCAACGCGCAAATAGTTGGAGGCTTTCTTTGGGAGAATATTGGACTGCTCGCGCTGGCTGCGTACGGATGCTTTGTGCTGCCAAACGACATGCGAACGGGGGGCGCACTTGTCGGTGCATGGGCCGCTGGGGAACTAACCCTGCGGCTCGTCCACTCTCCGCTATGGCCGGGCCACCTGCCGCCGATACTATTACCGTTGGGCGTTCTGAGCGGGGTGGGGCTCAGCAGCGCGATCGAGCGTGGAGTTGAGGTGTTGCACGGTCGGCGACGCTTCGATTGGCTGACGGGCGTGGGCTTGAGTATGATACTGCTGTTGGTAATTAACCTGCCGGAGCTGGTGCGGTTGGACGGTCAACTTCTGCGCGCACCAGTGAACGAGGGGGAGGATGAGGTGGTAACACTACTGGCCCAGGTTACGGATTCGGGTGACTATGTGATCACCGACAACCAGATGGCGGCCTTTCGCGCCGGATGTCTGGTGCCCCCTGGACTTTGTAACACCAGCATCAAGCGCATCCTGACGGGCAACCTGACCGCGGATCAGGTTATTGATGCGAGTGAGGCTTTCCAGCCGCGTGCCGTTCTGTTGTGGAGTTGCTGTCGCCTGCTGAGGTTGGAGGATTACGTGATGTACGTCGTGAAGAATTACCAACTGGCCTACTCGGCACCACTGCGTCCCCTGCCCAGGGGGTTATACGTGCGGGAGGGGGTTGGTGAATAGAGACCGGGCGACGCAGGTTGGTGCTATCTTGCTGGTCATTGCTTTTTGCACCGTCATCACCGTGATCGTCACCTATCCGGTCACTTTCAGGCTGGCTTCAGCGGTGGCTGGATTTGAGGGGTACGACGCGCTGCAGTACGTGTGGTCACTGTGGTGGGCGAAGACGGCTCTCGTGGACCTGCACACCAGCCTAGCCAACGTCGCCATGCTATACATGCCCAGCGGAGCCTATCATCCCCTGCTCATCGTCACTCCTTACCTGGAGCTCAGCGCTGTCCCTTTGACGCTGGCCTGCGGCCCGGTCGTGACTTACAATTTGCTCCTCTTGCTTTCATTCATCCTCACTGGGTTGACTACTTACCTGCTGGCTTACGAGCTATCCGGCGATCGCCTGGCGGCTTTCCTCGGTGGATTGGTTTTCGCCTTCTTCCCCAACCGCCTGGGCCACGCCCTGGGCGGGCACCTGCCACAGCTCACCGCTTACTGGTTTCCGCTGTACGCGCTATCCCTGGTGCGGTTGGTACGCCGTCCCACATACTGGCAAGGATTATGGTGCGGAGTGTGCCTGGCCCTTTCACTGTTGGTCAATCTTCAGCACATTGCTTATCTGGTAGCGCCTTTCACCCTGGTCTTTCTCCTCTGGCATTGGCGCTCCTGGCGCGACGTGCGTTTCCTGGGAGGGCTTGCTCTGGCTCTGGCGGTGGCCGCGCTGCTGACCGCACCTTTCTTCGTCCCCTTTCTGATGGACAAGCTGCAAGGCGGGCTGAGCTTCCTGAAAGCGGGCGGTACGGTGCGGAATTCCATTGACCTGCTGGCCTACCTGTCCCCTTCGCCAACTCATCCTTTGCTTAGTCGGTTGGGGTTGCTGCCGGACTACGTGAATCGCCTTTTCGCCCAGCCCCGTGACGTCGAAGAGGGCCTGGCTTATCTGGGTCTCCTGCCTCTGTTGCTGGCCGGGTGGGGCATCGTGCGCGGTCGCTCCGACCGCTGGATGTGGGCCGCGTTGGGAGGGACATCGTTGGTGCTGGCTCTGGGTCCTCTGCTTAAAGTCGGAGGCACGTTGGCCTCGTACACTGTTGAGGGGCAGGTCACTTACATTCCCCTGCCCTATGCTTTGATCAAGATGTTGCCTCTTTACGAATGGGGACGCACTCCAGGGCGATTATCGGAAACGGCGGCCTTCGCGCTGGCGATACTGGTCGGCTACGGCGCCGCTGACCTGCGAAGCCGGCTGCGTGGCCGGTGGTCGCCCGTGGTCTTGATCGCTGGCGCAGCTCTGTTCATTTTGGTGGAATACGCCGTCGTCTTTCCTTTCCCGATGGGCGATGCCACCGTGCCGGATTTCTATAGCCAGATGGCCGCCGATGGCAAAGACTACGCCGTGCTCGACCTGCCAATCATGGGCCGTCCGGCCAGCAACTACGCGATGTATTACCAGACCATTCATCGGCATCGCATTGTGGGCGGGTACATTCATCGCTATCCGCCGGGCACGCGTGAACTCACCGATTTCATCAGCAATCTGGCGCAGCCCAGCCCGAACCGGGACATCGTATCCCATCCCTCCGCGCAGGAGCGCCGCGCCTGGCTGGCCCAGGCAGGCATCGGCAGGGTGATTGTCCACAAGGACCTGATGATCGCAGTGCAGCGCGAGGCGGTTATCGCTTTCCTGCGAGACCTGCTGGGCGAGCCGGTTTTCGAGGATGAGCAGATCGTGGCTTTCGCCGTCCCGCCGCTGGATGAGCCAGGGGAGGGGCGGTTGTTTTCCTTCAGCAGCCAGGGGTGGCATCAGCCGGAGCAGTGGGGAGAATTCCCGGCCCGCTGGTTGAGCGAGGGGGGCGCGCTGTACGTGTGGCAGTCCACGGGGGAAACAGCCCGGCTTCGCTTCATGACCTACGCTTTTCAGCAACCACAGGTGGTGGAAGTCGTCGTCAATGACCAGCCGGTGGGTGCGGTGTTGGCCCACGCTGACTGGCCGGAGTACGTCACCTCGGATTTCGTGCTGCAGCCGGGATTGAATGTGATTCGTTTCACCCTGCCCGGCGGATGTACCGATTTCATTGGCGACCCCCGCTGCCTGGTCCGGCAGCGGTTCGCGGCCCGTTTTGCTCAGGAGCTGGAGTGCGATGAATCTCAGCGTACTCCGCGCTGCCTGGGAGCACTGATCGGCGGGGTAGAGCTGGTGTCTGGCGAATCGGTTTTTCCCGAACGTCGGCTGGATGCCAACATCGGTGACCGCGTCCGCCTCCTGGGCGGGGACTGGCCGGCTGACCCCGTGATGGCTGGCGAGTCACTGCCCGTGACCCTGTATTGGCAGGGGCTGACTCCGATGCGCGAGGACTACACTGTCTTCGTCCACCTGACCGACGCGGCGGGGCAGGTGGTAGCCCAGCACGACGGCTATCCCCTGGGCGGCAGCTATCCCACCTCAGACTGGCCTGTGGGCGTGACCGTGACCGACCGGGTCGAGATACCCCTTCCGCCCGACTTGCCGCCCGGTGAGTACACCCTGAAGACGGGGATGTACCTGCTGAGCACTCTGGAACGGCTGCCGGTAGCCGGTGATGTCACGGGGGAGAACGCCGTCGTCCTGGGGACAGTCACTGTGAAGTAGGCCGGGCCCGTGGCCGAGACGCTCGCGAAGGCACTCTGAGCGGAACGAAGTGTAGTCGAAGAGCGCCTTCGCCCGCTTGCTGCCCAAAGTGTCCGGTAGCGAGGTTAATGAGGAGTCATGAGCAAGAGATTTTCGCTGTCCCAGCGTTTTGCTCGGCACGCCCATTGGGTGGCCCTGGCCCTGTGCCTGCTGGCCCTGGTCGGCTACCTGTATCATCTCGACGCCTGGCAGATGAACGACGATGACGGCGCGCATCTCTACCAGGCGTGGCGGATGAGCGAAGGAGAGGTACCCTACCGCGATTTCCTCTCCTCGCAGATGCCGGTGTTTTTGTATGCCGGTGCTGCCCTGGCTCGCCTGTTTGGCCCCTCGGCCTTCGCTGTGCGGGCCGGCAGCGCCTGTTTGATGGTCGCTACGGGAGGGCTGATTTTTCTTCTGGCGCGACGGGTGGCCGGCAACCTGGCTGGATTGCTGGCCATGATCGTGTTTCTCCTGCACCCGGACGTGTACGAGCAGGGCCGCTTTTTCCTCTCCGAAGCCTATATGCTCTTCTTCGCGGCGTTGGGACTGTACGCTTTCCTCGTGGCCGGAGAGCGCGGCGCGGGACGCTGGTATGCTCTGGCGGGTATGGCTTTCGCCCTGAGCACTCTGAGCAAGCTCTTTGGCCTGCTACCTCTGGGCGGATGCCTTTTGTATCTGGCTTGGGAGGCGGTGACCGCTGCCCCCCAGCGTCGTCGCTCTCTGCGCAGCGGGGCCGTACTGCTGGGCGCCTGGCTGGGGATGGTGTTGCTGGTGTGGGGCGGGCTGTCCCTGGCCGTCCCTGATCTCTTTGACGCGCTGATCGGCCATCACCTGCGGCAGGGTGGACAACTGACCTGGCTGCAAGTGGTGGGCAAGGGTCTGGCTCTCTTCGCCGATTACCTGCGCCACTATCCCCTGTTCCTGTTGCCGGCCCTGTTCGCCGCGGTGCGCGAGGTGCTCCGCAAGGGCCGGGGCGCGATTTTCGCCTGGCAAGTGCCTACCGCTCTGGCTTTCCTGCTCCTCTCCCGCGAACTCGGTCACCGCCACCTGATGATTCTGTTGCCCTCCCTGGCGGTGCTCTTTGCCCTGGCTCTGCAATCCTGTCTGACTTGGCGACGAAAACCGCTGCGGCTCGTAGCCCTGGTGTGGGGCGGCTGCACTCTGCTGCCCTGGGCCACCCTCGATCTCCGGCAGGCTCGCCAGGTGGATACCTGGACCGGGCCAGTGGTGGAGTACATTCGGTCTCATACTGACGAGAGCGACTTGCTCATCTCCGACTATCCGGGCCTGAACTTCTTCGCCCGGCGTCGCGGGACCTATTCCTGCGGCGAGATTTCCCACGTGACCACCACCAACGGGCGCATCACCGGGGCCAAACTGCGGCAGGAGATGGCGGCGGGCCGGGTAAAGATGATTATCGTGGATGAGGGGCTGGTCAGCGGGCATCAGTTGACCTATCTGCCGGATTATCCGGCCCTGCGCCGCTACCTGCGGACTCATTACCAGACATTGGACGTGCTACCCCGGGCCGAGCAGCGACTGCGCGTCTACTGGACTGCCAACCCGCCGACCATCACCGCCGACCCACTGCGCATCCAGTACCCCTTGCGCGTGGAGCTGGGGGAGACGGTGCGCCTGGTGGGCTACGACCTGCCGACGAGGATGGTGCGCGCGGGCGAGACGCTGTCCCTCACCCTGTATTGGGCTGCCGATCAGCCGACGAGCATCCGCTGGTCGGTCTTCGTCCATCTGCTGGACGGCGGGGGGAAGGTGTGGGGACAGCACGACAAGCAACCTCAAGACGGCGTCTATCCCACCGACCGCTGGTCGGGTGGCGAGGTGGTGGACGATGACTACGTCATCGCCGTGCCCGCCGACGCCCCGCCCGGCGAATACCGCCTGGAGGTGGGAATGTACAACTGGATAACCGGTGAGCGCCTGACAGTGTTTGACGCCAGTGGCACGCCAGTACCTGATAATCGTATTATCTTAGAACCCATTATTTCGGTGATGGAGCCATGATTGCATCTGCTGCTGGGACTCAACGCGAAACGGAAATGAGCCGTTGGGTTGAATTGGCTCTGTTTCTAACGATCCTGAGCGTAGCCATCTTTCTCCGTCTGCGCAGTCTGGAAAACGTGCCGCCCGGCCTCTCCCACGACGAGTTGACCAACTCCCAGATGGCCGAGGACGTGCTCCAGGGTGCGCGTCCGATCTACTTCGCGGGCGGGTACGGCCACGAACCGCTTTACCTCTACTTGATGGCTGCGACAGTGCGACTGTTTGGGAATAATGCTTTTGGCATCCGCCTGCCCTCCGTGCTGTGCGGTTTGCTGGGAATAGGAGCGAGCTACGCCCTGGCGCGCAAGCTCTTTGGGGTGAAGGTAGCGTTGATCACTGCGGCTGGACTGGCCGTCTCGTGGTGGCCGGTGTTTTACAGCCGAGTGGGATTGCGGGCCATCGCCCTGCCGCTGTTCGCCGCCCCCAGCGCTCTGTTTCTGTGGCAAGGGATTTCCCGCTCATCGCCGGCTACCTCCCGCCGTGACCAGGCATTTGCTTGGGCTGCTTTCGCCCTGGCCGGGTTCTTTCTGGGCTTCAGTCTGTATACTTATACCTCCAGCCGGCTGATTCCCGTGGTGTTCGCTCTGTTCGCTGGCTATCTGGCTCTATTTCGGCGCTCCTTGTTTAAACACACGTGGACAGGTTTTGCTTTGTGTCTCATACTCGCTGGGCTGATCTTCCTGCCATTGGGGTATTACCTCTACACCCATCCCGGCGTAGAGGCTCGGATAGATCAGCTAGGAGAGCCACTGCGTGATCTGGCGCGAGGAAACCTCCGACCTGCGCTGGAGTTCGCCCTGGCCACGCTGAAAATTTTTGGCTTGCGTGGGGAATACAATCCACGTTATAATCTCCCGTTTCGGCCCGTTTTCGATCCTGTAAGTGCGCTGCTATTCTGGGGTGGGATAGCACTATGCCTGGCGCGTTGGCGGCAAGCGGAGTATGCGTTTCTGCTCATCTGGTTTCCGATCACGTTAATCCCAAGCATGGTCACCCTGCGTTCGCCGAGTACTATCCGGGCCATTGGCTGTTTGCCCGTGCTCTATATCTTCCCGGCTCTGTCGGCTGTGGCCTTGAGCAACTGGCTCCGGCACCGTGTCCGGGAGCGATGGGGGTGGCCTGCTGTGGGATGCGGTCTGGCCATATTGTTTGCCGCCAATTTCTTGTGGCTTTATCGGGACTATTTTCTGCTCTGGCCGCAGCATCCTAAGACACGTGAGATTTACCAAAGCACCTTAACCGAAATATGTCATTACCTGGACCAGAGTCCCGATAGCGACCCGGTGTGGATCTCTGAATCGTTTGACGATCATCGCCATCTACTGTTGCCCAGCCGCACTTTGCACCGCCAGGACCTGCGGATTGAGTGGTTTGATGCTCGCAATTGTTTGATCTTTCCGCGAAATGAGCAAACTATTCGCTACATACTACCGGAGTTTGCTCCCCTTGACCCCACCCTGGAGGATTTGTTACAGGAAGCTCAACTTCTGGCTCAAAGTGAGCGCAAAACCGCTGATGGACGGCCGATATTCACCATCTATCGCCTGCAGCCTCGCCAGATGCTGACCGCCAGAATCGAGGCCTTGTCTCTCACCTCACCAGCAGCGTGGAGCCAGGATGGGGAGCTCGAGACAGCACAAACCAATCCTTTGTCCATGCCTGTGGACTTCAATCATCAACTGGACTTTCTAGGTTATGAGCTGCTCAACCGAGAGGTGCGGCCGGGTGGTGAGATACTTTTGCTCACCTATTGGCGACCCCGACAGGTCATCCTGGATCCCCTGCGCATCTTCGTGCATGTATTAAATTCCCACAGCGTGTTGGTGAGTGGGCAGGATGTCTTGGACATGTTGCCTTGGGATTGGCAGGTGGGTGATATTTATGTCCAGTTACATCGTTTGCCGATAGCTGCCGAGACTGCTGCGGGGAAGTATTGGCTGGAACTGGGGCTTTATCGCACGAATGATCTGCAGCGATGGCTGATTTATGATGGAGAGGACGCGGTGGCTGACCGGTTGTTACTTCAAACCGTGGAGGTGGATAACCTTGCGCAGTAAAAGGGAATGGACCCGATTCTTAGCCGTTCTATTGCTAGGGCTGCTGTTTGCCCAGGCCACAGCCAGTGCCCGGCTGAAGTCACCGACTATGGATGAGCACTACCACTTGGCCCAGGGCTATGCCTATCTGAAAACCGGCGACTTGCGGCTGAGGACGCGGCATCCGCCACTGATCGGCACACCTTTCGACGACAGATAGCGCCCAATCGGTCTGGGAGTGGTGTCCGGCGGGGCCCAGACCCGCCCGGGGTGAAGTTTTGCTTTTCTCGAACTGCTCACTTGACTTTTTCCCCGCTTTGAATAAAATTGCCCCTGTTGTGCCACGCCCGACAGATATGTGAGGCCGACGAATAGCTTGCGATGACAGACCTCTATCTGGTTCTGCCGTCTGGGTAGAGGTCTTTTGCGTTAAAATCACCGCTGAATCCATTGTTGAAAGGAGTACTCCCTATGTCCCTATCAACGCTGGCAACCATTTTTGCCCCTCTGTCTGGCCTGGTTGCTTTGGCCTTCGTCGCTATTCTCTTCTGGTGGATCAGCCGCCAGGACCCCGGTTCCCCCCAGATGCGCGAGATAGCCTCTTACATTCAAGAAGGCGCTAATGCCTTCTTGCGGCGCGAATTCATGACTATCGCCCCCTTTGTGCTGGTGCTGGCCGGGCTTCTGTGGGTTGCCATGGGCAAGTGGCAGATAGCTTTTGGCTTTGTGATGGGCGCTGTGTTTTCCATGGTTGCCGTGTACGTCGGCATGAACGCTGCTGTACGGGCCAATGTGCGCACCACCCAGGCGGCGCGCAGTTCCCCGGCCAAAGCTCTCACCGTTGCTTTCCGAGGTGGGGGGGTGATGGGCCTGGGCATTGTGGCTTTGAACTTGCTGGGTATCACTATACTCTTTATTCTCTTCGGCATCACGCCGGAAAACGCTCCCGAAGCAGTTCACCTGCTGGTCGGCTTTGGCTTTGGGGCCAGCCTGTCCTCGTTGTTCGCGCAGCTTGGCGGCGGCATTTACACCAAAGCAGCCGATGTCGGCGCGGACCTGGTGGGTAAGGTGGAGGTAGGCATCCCGGAGGACGATCCCCGCAACGCGGCGGTGATCGCTGACCTGGTGGGCGATAACGTGGGCGACTGTGCCGGCCGTGGCGCAGACCTGTTCGAATCGGGCTCCGACAATCTGATCGCGACCATGATTGTGGGCACTGTGTTCATGGCTCAATACGGCAGCTATGGCTGGCTGGCTGTCTTGTTCCCGCTTATCAGCCGTGCCATCGGTGCCTTGGGAGCCATTTTGGGTATCATGGCTGTGAAGGGCAGTGAGAAGCGGAGCCCCATCGCGGCGGTGAACATCGGTCTGGCCGTCACCGGTGTTTTCTCCCTGGTCTCGTTTTGGGTGCTAGGGGTGGTGATTATGAAGAGCTACTCCATCTTTTGGAGCCTGGCCTTGGGGTTGGGCGCAGCTATCGTGGTCTCATTGATCATTCAGTACTACACTGGTATCAAGCAGAGGCCTGTGAATGAGATTGCCAAAGCCTCGCGCAGTGGCTCTGCTCTTAACATCATGGCTGGTTTCTCTTACGGTTTAGAAAGTGTGGGCTTACCCATCCTGACCATTGGCGCTGTCACCCTGGCGGCCTATTACATCGGTGGGGGATGGATTCATGGGGTCTTTGCTCTCACCGCGGCTACCCTGGGGATCACCGAGATGAAAGGCATTATCATGGCTTCGGATGCTTTCGGTCCCATCGCCGACAACGCGGGTGGTATTGCTGAGATGGCCGGTCTGGGAGCGGAGGTGCGCCGCGCCGGTGATGCTCTGGACGCGGCGGGCAACATTACCAAGGCTATCACCAAGGGCTATGGCATGGCCTGCGCACTGATGACCAGCGTGGTAGTGACATTCGCTTACCTGGTAGAGGCGGCCAAGCATACCGGTGTGAACCTGACCAACTTGCAGGACATTCCCATAATCATCACCGACCCGCTGAACATCGTGGCCATGATGCTCGGTGCTGCCCTGCCCTTCGTCTTCTCGGCGCTCACCATTCGCGCCGTTGGCGTCACTGCTTATCAGGTGGTCGAGGAAGTGCGCCGCCAGTTTCGCGAGATTCCCGGCCTGCTGGAGGGCAAGGCTAAACCCGAATACGCTCGCTGTGTGGACATCACAACTCGCAATGCCCTGCGACATATGGTTGTGCCCACATTGGTGAGTATCATCACTCCGGTGATAGTAGGTTTTACTCTCGGCATCTGGGCTTTGACTGCCTACCTGATCGCGGTCAAAATCGTGGGCGCGCTGCTGGCGACCTTTATGTTCAACGCCGGGGGAGCCTGGGACAACGCCAAGAAGTATATCGAGGATGGGAGCTATGGTGGAAAGGGCTCGGAAGCACACCGCGCCGCAGTGACCGGCGACACTTTCGGGGACCCCCTCAAGGACACCGCCGGCCCTTCGTTGCACATTCTTATTAAATTACAGGATATAATAGCTATCACGTTATTGCCCCTCTTTGTCACCTATGGTCTGAAGTAAGGACCTGATGGATTGCCTGCTGCAAGTGAAAGCCCCCGCCGTCTGGCTGGGGGCTTTTGCATTTTGGGGATGAAGGTCTCACTCCACGACCTGGGGCAGCAGTTAG
>JACIWR010000095.1 GCA_014360845.1 Anaerolineae bacterium | reverse complement strand
AAATGCGCTATAATAGACGCCAACTTCGGGGCGTAGCGCAGTCCGGCCAGCGCGCACGGTTCGGGTCCGTGAGGTCCGGGGTTCAAGTCCCCGCGCCCCGACAGAAAGGAGTGCCGTCCGCACGGATGGCACTCCTGGCATACCGTGAGGTCTCTCCTGTCCAACGAGATCATAGCATTCCACGCAACAGAACGTAAAAATACGTTCACTGGCAAGCCGTGGAATAAAAAAACGGTTAAAAACCACACTAAAAACCGTTTATGCTATGGTTTCAAGGAAAGGAGACCGCACGGATGAACAAGCAAATTTCCCTCTCTCAAGCTATTGAAGGTTTCCTTCTGGCCAAAAGCGCGGAAGGTAAGAGCCACTACACCATCCGCAATTACACCCTCGATCTCAACCGGCTGACAAGTTTCCTCGGTGATAACACTCCCTTCACAGCTATTACCACTGACGACCTACGTCGTTTCCTGAGTTACCTCCAGGACGAATACGTTCCCGATCCCCAAAACCCCAGTCGCCGTCTTTCCGCCAAGACCGTCCGCAACACTTATATTACACTGTCCTCTTTTTGGACCTGGGCCGAGAAGGAATTTGAAGCCAGGCATGTGGTGCGTCCCATTGCCATTCCAGAGGCACCCAAGAAGGTCATTGAGCCGCTGACCAGGGAGGAGGTCGAGGCACTGCTCAATGCTTGCAAGTACACCAAGCCCTGGGAGAACCATCCCGGCACCCGCACCCGCCGAGCCACCTATCTACGAGACAGAGCAATCGTTCTCTTTTTGCTCGACACAGGCGTGCGTGCCCAGGAGTTCTGCGAGTTAACGATAGGCAAAGCAAGCTTGAAAACGGGCAAGGTGAAGGTGGCTGGCAAAGCACTCGGACGTGGCAGCAAAGAGCGCATTGTTTATCTGGGCAAAAGCGCCCGGCGGGCGACTTGGCGTTATCTCCAGACAAGAGAATGGCAGCGGCCGGATGATCCTCTATTCGCCACTGGCCCTGACGAACGCCCCTTCGAGCGCAATGTGCTCCGGCGGCTGTTGAATCGGATGGGCGAACGGGCAGGGCTGTCCAAGAGTGTGTATCCTCATCGCTTCCGGCACACATTCGCCATCAATTTCTTGCGCAATGGTGGCAATCTCTTCGAGCTGCAACGGCTGTTGGGGCATACTTCGCTCAAGATGGTCATGCGATACGCGCGGATCGCGGAATCAGATACGGAAGCTGCACATCGCCAGGCATCGCCAGTGGACAACTGGCGGCTATAGAGAAGGGTTTTCTGGACAGTCAGGAGGAGCTTGGGGGACTCCCAGTCTATCGTTGGTGAGAAATGCGCTACGTGATTCGCGAAAAAAAGAGGTAAGGTAAGTATCAGCACCCGGATCAGGGGAGAAAGACGTATGCTGACCCATAGAGAGTGGTGTGCAAGAGAGGCCAACCCTAGTGTCGGCAATACACATCACCTTTTTCGCCGACACTTATACACCCCTTCTGCCACTCTTTCGAATATGTCAGGATGGTGGGTCATAATCAAGAGGACACTTCGCTCACTCACCCGCAATTCTGGGTGTCGATCCGACACCATGCGCGTCAGCACTGTATAGTGAAGCGGACGACCGTGTGCTTGCAGCTCCGAGCGCACTGCTAGAATCAACATCTCCTGTCGCCTAGTTTGCGCCGCTTGATGTTCCCGCCAGATACTAATGACCGTTTCCACATCCTGCATCAGAAACGGATCACACAAGAGAGGACAGGTTTCAGGCGCAAAGAAGCTGCACAGGTAACAGTCAAAGTTCTCATACTTTAGACAATCGGGGCAATGATTCAGCGAGATGCGAACACCCTCTACACACAGCTCACCGTAATAGCCGAGCCCAGCCGTTGGTGTGTTAACTTTTTCCTCTTCCCATTCGGCCTGCCAGCTGTCGTCCATGCTGCCCCCCGGCTTCCTCTGACTCGGTTACAAATCGCTGTCTACGTCCATCTCTCCCAGACGGGGGTCGGTCAGAAGTTCCTTGACTTCCTGAGACATGATCTCGCTTGTGTCGTCAGGACCACGGGCGAATTGACTCTCGAGCAAGACATGATTCGCATATAGCATCAAGCGGCGAGGCGTCAACGCCTTGGCTTGAGCAATGTGCCCTACCAGCGTTTCGACCGCCTCCGGGGAGAAAGGGTATGCCCAACGTTCATCTTCTCGCAACCGAAACTGGGCCAGCAGATCTCGAATGAATTCAATGGCTTCCCCTGGACTCAGCACATCCAGGCTGATGCTCTGTGGCTCGGCGCGGCTCTTGAGTTCATCACTCAGTAGATACGCTACGTTGTCTTCACGGCCAAACGAGAACGAAAGGATGACCTCCAGCCCATTGGGGTGTTCGTTATAGTAGCTGTGCAGGCCGGCGTTGATTTCGCTTCGCACACGCTGTTTCAGTTCCCCGATGCGCTGATATTCGTCCAGCATGATCACCAGTTTGGTTGGGGGATTCAAGTTGAAAGTTGCCAGGCGGGTTAAGGTGGTGAGCGCATTGATGGCGTCCTCAGGCGTTTTGATGCGGTACGTCACGCCGATGGTGCGACGATGGCGGGCAGTCAGCCCCGGCTGGGCAATGAGCCATTGGCGAGCGAAGGTAGCTTTTTCCGCATCGCCACTACGTATGGCGAGGATAGCGTTCACTACGCCAGGCGACTTGGAGAACATGGGATGAAGTGCGAGGCTCCCTGACCAACTGTTACCCACTTTCACCAGTTGGTCTCTCAGGAAATCGTATGGCAACCCCGACACGATCATTCGATACACTTCGAGGAAACCTCCGGCACGTTTGGGCATGACCGCATACACGGGAATCAGTCGGCCTTGGGTCTGCTGGCATAGATGCTGTAGGTGAAGCAGTGTATGCGTCTTGCCCATGCCAAAGTTGGCCCACAGAAGATGCAAACCCGATTTAGGCGCAAACTGCATTTTCCAGAGGAGCCGCTCAAGTTGCTTCTTTGTCTGACGGCGGCCCGCCCAAAAAGTGGCAAACTCTGGATCAGGAACGACTTGGAAGGGCCATGCCCTTAGGTTGAGATGCTCATACATTGGAGCCTACTCCTCGATTTCAGGAAGGTTCAACTTGCGCCACACCTCACCCACGAAACGCTCGGCAGCAGCCTGGTCCAAAGTACGGGTGAAGTAGGTATCGTGCAAACGCTGGCGCAGGTCGCGCAGATACCGTACGTAGCTGTTGACCGTCCGCGAGACCTCCACCGGTTTTTCGGGCAGCCGTGCCACCTTCTGCCCGGCGGCCTGGGCAAAGAGGAGATAACGCACCTCGAACTTGTTGGCCACGGTGAGGGTCTGTCCATCCTCGGTGGTCAGTTGCTCCTGGCCAAAGTGGGGACCAGCGTAGCGCAGGGGAGCGGCGGGCAGTGGGATCTCGCGAAAGACTCCGGTGCGGGCAGCGGGGGAGAAGAAATCATCGGGGAAGCGGGCCGGACCGCGGGGCAGCAGGTCTTGCAGCACCTCCTCGGCCACGCGATTGGCCGCCCGCTTGGGGCGACTCCGCCGCGCCTGGCCGCGCATCTGGCCCAATTGCACCCGCTCTCGCACAAGCGCCGTCAGGCCGTCGTACAGGCGGGGCAACCAGCGGTCGGGGTCCAGGCCCATGGCCCGCAGCACGGCGGCGTCGAGCGCTCGGCGGTCGGGTTGCTTGACCTCGTCAAAGACGGAACCGATGGGCCGGGCCAGCAAGGGTTGAAAGGCGTCCACGATGGCTTGCCGGTCGGCCTGGCTGAACCGCCGCACGTCCGGCACGCGCAGGTAGTCGCGGGCGTCTTCGACTTTCAATTCCAAAACACCGTCGCCCAGCGTCACACGGCCGACTAATTCGGTAAGGAAGGCGACCAAGCTACTGTTCAGTACAGCGGAGATAATCCTGGCATCTTGTTCATCGGCAGGTGACAAATAGTAAAGCCGTGCATCGGCCACCAGTGGAGTGGGACTGTACCGCTGGATGTGTCGGTCACCATACGCCTGGGTAAAGAATAGATGACTGAAATGCGTCTCACTCTCCGGCAAGGCATACCACCCTGGCTGACGGTTTTTCACCCACGGTCCCTCAGGCCATTTCATCCCTTGCTGTACCCCTCGTTTGTATTCCTGCTGCTCACCCCATTCGATGTAGTGCAACGTTCCCAACTTGCCCTCAGCTCTCAATTCGTCTTTCGTCTTGCGGCAGACGAACACCTTCAGACCCAGGTCGTCGGGATCGATGCGGATGGTGTCGGTCTCGCTGGGCGACTTAATGAGCGGCCAGCAGAATTCGGAGTCAATGCCCCATCGTTGGATTGTCTCTTCGTCCAGATGGAAAAACGCATTGATCCGAGTCTTGCTACCGAACTTGGGTGGTGCCACGTCACGCAGCAGGGCCAGCTTGTCGCCGGCCTGGCGCAGCAGGTCAAAGTAGACGTGCGGGGCGCGGAGGTATAGTCCCCACTTGACCGTCTGCCCAGCCGCTTCTACCTGCTGGCGCAACACACCCTGGTGCACAGTGCGGATGCGAAAGTCGTCATCCTCGTGGACAGCAGGCCGGGCCGGGTCATCACTGGCCTGCCACACGGCCTCGATGCGCTGCACCAACCCATCCAGCCCAGTCCAGCGGTTCAGGGCGTCCACGCGCAGGTCCCAGGGGATGAGTTCAGCCAGGGGACGCTTGACCTTGACGAAGCGGGCCGGATGGGCGTCCCGTTCTGCCGGGTCGGAGCAGCGCTCAACGATGGTGACCACAGTGTTGACCGCCGCCTGCAGGAACCAGGGCTCGCAGCGGCTCTCCAGAATGGCGACGATCTTGAAGTGATCGAGGAGAAAACGCTGCAAGGCATAGCCATAACCCACGTCCAGCCAGGCGTTGGAAGTGATGATACCCATACGTCCGCCCTCTTTTAGGAAAGCGGCGGCGTGCCAGAAGAGGGAAACGTAGAGATCAGCATAGGCGGAGATGATCGGCGAAGCCTTCTTCAAGAAGGCGTCCAGGTCAAGACCATTTTGGCGGGCCAGGCGATGTTGCTTCTCGTCGGCATTGCGCTTGAAGGTAAACCCCTCGGGATAAACGCGGAACCAGTCCTGGGTTAGGCGACGGGCCACGATCTGGCGGTAGCCCTTCACCGTGCGCTCGATGCGGTCGGCGCTGATGTAGGGGAAATTGCCGACGATGGCATCAAAGGTGGGGATCGGTTCGTCTATCCAACCCTCACCCTCCCCCGACTTGAGCGGGGGGAAGCGGTAAGTACCGCCGGGGACGATGGCGAAAAAATCCTGGTTGAGAATGCGGGGAAAGTTACCTGGATCGCCTACGCGCTGGCGAAAGAGGTTGATGGTGGCCAATTCGGCGGGAAAGGGAGCGATGTCCACGCCCCAGAGCTGGCTCAACAACCGGCTGTGGTCGTAGACGCCCAGTCGGGTACGCAGCCGGTCGTAGGCGCGGATGAGGAACGTACCCGTGCCACAAGTAGGATCCAGCACGGTATCGTCGGCGTTCCGCACGCAGAAAGCGACGATGAGATCCACCAACGGCTCCGGGGTAAAGTACTGGCCCAGGGCGTGACGATCTTCCGGCGGTATGAGCCGCTCAAAGACGGCCCCCACCACGTCCTGGGGCAGATGGGCGAAATCGCGGGTGTTCAGGTCGCTCACCAGGTCACGCAACTCGGCGGAGGCAGCGGCCGGGAAGGGCAGGCGATCCACGACGTCCTCGCGGAACACGGCGTGGTAGTCAATTTTGTGCGCCGCCGCGAAGCAATCCCGCAGGCGGGGAAGTACCTGACCAGTGTCCAGGCCACTCAAGTCCATCGGCGGCAAGTGAGGCGCAGCCCGGCGCAGACTCTGGTAAAAGATAATCTTGCCCAGCAGACGGTAAATGGCCTGGCGAACGACAGCTTCAATAAAATCCTCAGAGCGCAGATCGGCAGGGATACCCTGGCGCACCGCCCACTCGCCGAGCTCCTGGCCGAAGGCCGGATCCATGCCCAGCTTTGTTCGCAAGGCTTGCTTGACGGCCGGCTTGAGAACGTTCACAGCGCGAGTCAGACGCCCGACAAAAAAGTCGGCATCGGGGATCACCAAATCCAGGGAACCATCACGGTGCAGAGCAGCCAGGTCGGCAGCGATCTCGTCAGCCCGGTCAGCCAGGGAGATGCGTTCTGGAGGGGAAAGAGAGCCGCCAGCGCCGGTCGCGATCTGGTAAAGAGGTGGGTAGCGCTTGAGTGGGTCGGGCACGTCGCCAGGCCGGGCGGGGACGGGTAGGAGCCGGGCATCACGTAGATTGCTGACGATCAAGTAGGGGATACGCCGGGCGCGGGCGCGTCGGGCCAGGTATTCGATCAGCCCGGCTTTGTCTACCGCAATGGTTGGCACCGTCAGTCCCAGCAGGGCAAAGGCCGTACCCTGAACGCGGAGCGTAAGGGTACGCAACGGTCCACCGACGCCAACGGGATCATCGGAAGCGAAGGGCTCGTTGACGCTCAGGCCCAGGTGAGCAGCAGCGCCCAAGCGGTCTTTAAAGACGGCGAAAGCTGCGTCTAGATAAGCGGTTTCAGGCATTCCTCCACAAACCTGCTTAAGATGATGTCGGCCAGTTCTTCTCGATGCCCTCTGTTTCGATCTCCGCAAGGGCGTCCACTGTAATTCCCCACCGTTTCGCTACCTCGTCATAGGCTTCTTCGTCATCCACACCTCTATTGCGAGCGTCCATCAGTTCGCGGAAGATCTGCTCGCGGGCTGTTGGTTCGTAATAAACCGTAATGCTCACCCGAACCCGATTAGGCAGATCGCCGCCCGTCAACTGGCGCAGGGCCCATTGCTGCACGTAGAGCGTGCCGATGATCGGCGGCCCGTTGGTATCCTCGGCAAAGCGGCGCGTGCGCTTGGTGTCCTTCTCAAAGACAAACGTCGCCTCCAATTTCCCCGGCGTTTCAACCATATTTCACCTCAGAAGGTAACGGGCTCAACAGGCGCTTCAAGGAAACGAGCATGAGCCAGCACACCCATGCGATTGACGGTAAAGCGCACCTGATAAGGGTGAGCCTTCTGGTAAGTGATAATCGCCTCTCGCGCTACGGCGGGTTCGATGACCAAACCGTGTTCTAGCAGAGCTTCGATACCGGCCACCAGGGCCATCTCCTCGATAGGCGCGTAGCCACCGGCACTGCGGATGGCCTGCCAGGCACGGTGCAGATGGGGTATGATGGCCTCTGGGTCAGTGATGGGCGCAGCCGAAATTCCCCAGGCTCGAGCGGCTGAGGCGAAAAAGCGAGTCGTGAGAAACTCGTACACCTGGTCATCGGTCTCTACGCCGGCCAATGCCTCTACCCAGACCAGACCAAGAGGTGGAAAGGTGTAATTGTAGCGGACAGGATCGGGCTTAGTCAACAGGCCAACATCCGTATAGGGTTCGAGACGGACACGCACCGTGTTCTCCCGTGCTCCCCCTCCTGTGTACGGTCGTCCTCGCCACTTTTCGACGTTATCTGCAACCTGTGAAAGTATTCCAAGCCGATCCCGCTCTTTTGCCGAGAGGATACGGCTGCGGTGCCGCCTGATGAGAGCACGATAAATATCTGGCAATCGGTCTCCGGCATCCCGATCACTGAAGTCATCGGCAGCCTCGGCAGCCAGTTGGCCGAACAAGGGGGCGACGATTTCGCCATCGTTCTCCAGCAGGGCATAAAGCAGCAGCAATGCTTGCGCCCGGCTGAGGCGCAAGGGGTTGGCCTCGGGCCGGTAATTCAAAAAAGCCTGGAGTTCCTTTTCTGGCGTGAAATAGAGCAAGGACAGGGCACGGGTATTGGGTGAATAAGTACCAGCTCGAATGAGACCCAGGGCCACGCCCAGCGGTGGATACCTGCTCCAGTCGTCGCGCACCAATTTGCCGGTCTGGGAAGGCAAGGTGGGATCGGCCAGGTAGAGGTCCTGTAATTCCATGGCCACGATAGTCTCTTCGCCTTCGCGCCAGGCGGCAGCCTGCTTCTTCAGGCCGTTGTAGGCCCGATCGTAGAGTCGCTGGCGGATATAGGCCACCCGTTCGGCGGTGAGTGGCACTCGCACTTTGCGCATGACCGTCCGGGTCAGGTCGCTACCCAGGTTATCCAGACTGGACGTATTCAGGGCAACCACACGGCGCACCAGATGCTTGAGGTATCCCAGGCGCTGCATACAGCGGGCAGTGCTATCAAGAACGCGAATCTCAGCCATGCTCAAAACCCCCCGTGGACGCTGACGCGGGGACGGATGTCCACGATGATAGCCCGTTCAGCCTCGGTATTGGAGACCAAAGCCTGACCTACATCCAGGCTGCGCAGCAGGTCGTCAAGAGCCAACACACGATTGGCGTGACGCACTTCCCGAGGTAGGCTCGATTTCAGGTTACAGCGCACGTAGTCAATGTCGCCCTGTACTGTCAACTTATGAGCGATCAGCGTATCCACTTGAGCCAGCAAGCGACTGTCCAGAGCAGTGGGTTGCTGGGTTGCCACCATAAAGGACAGACCATAGTTACGACCCTCGCGCACGAAGCGCACCAGCATCTCGCCGGCGGCTGTGCGACGCTCCGATGGCAGCACGTTCTGCGCCTCGTCCAGAGCGACCCAGGCAGGAGGGATCGCTTCGGTCAAACGAGCCTCAATGTAGGCCCGCTCCTCAGGCGACAGATCAGGCCGGATGGCAAGGTGTTTTTCCGCTTCCGAGGCTTCTGTGCGGGCGTCGAGCAGACGGCGGATCAGGGCACTGAGGACCACCAGGCGCAACGGCCCAGACATACGGTTCATCACCAGCACGTTCATCCGGCCCGGTGTCAATATATCTCGCAGCGGGGTGCCCTCGTCCTGAAAGAGGGGATTGCGTCGGAAAGTGGTGAGTTGCTGCAACACAGCACGACGCGTTTCCGCCCGGTAGCTGCTTTGTATCTCTGCATCCAGTTTGACGCAAGTGATCAGGTCGTCCAGCGAGTAAATCGGCTTGGGCCCTCGCTTACCCCCCTCGCCCTGCCAGCCTTCAAGAGTGACCTTGAGGTAGGCATCGTTGAGTAACTGCCCCATGCGATCTTGGTAGATGTCCAAATCGAGCAAGTAGCCCCAGTCTGCGGCAGTGAAGTCGGCAGTGCGCACGGCAAACTCACGATGGCTGGCTGGCGTCGTCTCGCTCCGCGTGCCCTGGGGGATCCACACCTGCACGTCGAGTGGTTCGGGCTGCAGGTTCCAGCCGCGCCATACGGCCCGCTGTTCCCGGATCACCGGTCGGTCGGCAGCTTCGGTGAGGCTGATGTCAGTCCACTGGAAGATGCCCAGAGTGTCGAACAGCAGCACAGCTCGGTCACGCCCAATATGGGAGATGCTGCTTTCGGTGCGGCGGGTGCAGAGGCTCTCCAGCATGGAACCCATGGTGTATGACTTGCCGGAACCTCGCTTACCGAAGATGGCAATGACATGCGGGTGAGCAGCGTCAAAGCGTACGTCGGTGAGTTGGCCGGTTTCGGCCAGCCGGCCCAGGTAGAGCCAGGCGGCGGCACAACCGTCCGGATCGCCGACGATTATTTCGTTTCTGGTGAGCAGGCGGGGTTTTACAGTGAATTTTTTCATCACGCAAACACGTACTGAGCCACGCTGTTGACGATCTCCTCGTCTACCAGATGTTTCTCCTCATCCCAAGCCTGGATAGCACACTCGTTGATAGCGTTGATGATGTAACGCGGCAGCGCGCGGGCCGGGTCCTGGGTGGCATAGTCAGCCAGCAACTCAAAAGCACTGCGCTCGAAAGGATAGATACCCAACTCCGTATCCAGGTTATGTTCAGTAATGCTGGCTTGGGCCTGTTCTTGGTCAATGAGATTTTTGAGCAATTCGCTGACGAAAGTCTTGACGTCTGACACAGCAGGCAGAGGAGGAATGTCTACGTAGTTGCTAGGGCCAACACGGCCCATGATGTCGCCGCGCTGTAAGATTTGCGGTGAGTCGTCAAAGACATCAGCTTTGAAACCAATCAGAAAGCCCACACTGGCATTGGCCGGCTCCGCCAGGCGACGAAAGTACTGGTGAATGGACTCACTGGCATCGCCTGCCTTTACATTCTGCAGCTCCTCGAGCTCGTCCAATAGAAAAATCAGCTTCTCACCAACCCTGCTGGCAAGGTTGCCGATAGACACCAGGACATTGACCAGGTCGCCAGCGCCGACATCACCCAGGTTGCGGGTGAGTGATAGACCACTGAGTTCCCCGGTTTTGAGAGACTGGCCGGTCAGCCAGCGCCAGGCGACGAAAGTGGAGTCACCTGCCGCACGCAGTTCTTTCAAAGCCAGGGCGATATTGGGGTCATCGGTAAGTTCTTGGAGGGCAGCATCCAGATTGGAAACCTGGTCAAACAACCGGCGCACCCAGCCAGCCACCGTCTCCTTGCCCAGGGCTTCCATTAACTGCATATGAAGATGGCTGGCTGTCGAGTTGCTGCGCATCTCGACAGTGACGTAGAGTGTGTGTGGTACGCCCTGGCAGGAACTGGGCGTATCAGTCTGGAGATAATGTTCCAGGTAGAACAGCGTTTGGGTCTTGCCGGAACCGTAAGGTCCCCACACCATGAGCTTGGGCACCCCTGGCGCGATGAAGGCTCGCCGCAACTGGCGCTGGAGCCGCATCTTAATGTCGTCCCGTCCAAAGTAGAAACGGGCATCGTCGGGATTGATCTGCGGATCAATCGTGAAGTTGAGGCGGTCTTTCAGACAGAACCATTTTGGGAACTCGGTCATTGTCTGTTCTCCTTTCGGCAGGGCCTAATAAGTCATACAGATTGCTTTGATACGCTGGCTTTTCGTACGCAGAGTATAACTACCCCACTGATACAGATCGCGCAGGATGGTTCGCCCATGTCCACGGGCGAAGATCATCATGCCCAGTTCAATGGTATGGCGCAAACCGCTCTCCGTCAGGTTGCCGGATCCAAAAAGGGCGAAACTCTCTGCTTCATCGCGACTCCAAACTACGTACAACTTGGCGTGAATGTCAGGGTTATAACGAATCTCGGCCAGGGGACATTGCTGGAGTACTGCTATACCGGCTTGATGATAAGGTTCACGTGGCTCGCGAGTGATCACATAAAGTCGGGTGTGATCGGCTACCACCTTCTTAGTAATGGCTCTTAACTCAAACGGTGTTCCGGCCAAATCCCCGATGAAAGGGCTGACAATAACCATCGTCTGGGCCACAACACCGCCCAGCAGATAGCGCTGGAGAAACCGCTCCACGGGCCGCTCGGTGATTACTTGAGCATAAGGTGGAATAACTCCTTCCACGCGACTTTCGCCACCAGCAAGCGCTCCTCTAGCTTGTAGTTCGAGTTCAACCAATCGGCGGAAACGTGGATTGGTCAGAATCATCTCCCGAATTTCGCCAATGGTCATCGGGCGCTTGTCGGTATCATAGCGGCGATAAAAATCAGTCCGGTTGTGAAAGATCGTCATATGGGGACGCTGGTCGCTGGGAGGCACGTGCACGACGACAATGCCTTGATTGAAGCCCGTCTCAAAAGCTTGTATCTCCAGCCCCTCAATGCGGTCACGAATGCAATCCAGACAGACTTGACGCATTGCCTGAGCGACGGCCTGCGGGTCGTCAAATGGGGTCAGTTCGAGTGGCCGACCGGTCCCATCCTCTCGAACACCGAGTATCAAGTAACCACCCTCTGCGTTGGCCAGAGCAATAATGTCCCGTAGCATCTCGTGTCTATCGCGGTCGCGACCACTGTAGGGTGCCTCTTTATAGTCCAGGTGGGGGCCTTCAGGCACCCGGTTGTCAATCAATGAGCGGATATCGTCGAGAGAGATATCATTGAGAGAGCGATCGCCAAATATCATACGTTCCTCTGGAACATGTTATCGGCTGCAAGAAGGTTCAGGATTGCGACAAATCCTCAGTGGTCATAGAAGCCAAAACCCGTCTCGGCGGGGCCTGACGGCGGACGGGCTGTCGTGGTAAAATAACAGTGCCGTGGGCGCCGACTTGGCCCCGGTCGTCGCCTCGGGCTCAGGGGAAGCCGCGAGGCTTCTTCAGTTCTTTACCAGACATTATACCATCTCTGCCCACTTCTCGCAAGGCGAACTGTGCGTCAAACCACTGTGTGAACCTGTCCTGAAGCCCTTGGCTTCACTCACCTTGAACTCTGCCGCAGGGCCTGGCAAAGCCAAGCCGTGACGCGAGCATCGCTGTGGAGCAGGAAGTCGAGAAAGGTGCGCTTCAGATTCGGGGCAGGTTTGTCCCGTAGCGGCCGACCGCTGCTTCGTCTTGAGTGAGATCAAAGGGTGTCGGCCTACGGCGGGCAGGGCCGCCCGCCGCTACAACAGAAAGTTCGAAAAGAGGAGTTGGGACGCACCGCCGTGTAACAGGCGGTGCTGGTTGT
>JACIWR010000094.1 GCA_014360845.1 Anaerolineae bacterium | reverse complement strand
GAGGCCGAGCCATGAGATATTTCTACTATCCGGGCTGTTCCATGAGTAGCTCCGCCCTGGAGTATGACGTCTCTGCGCGAGCTGTGTTGCAGGCCCTGGGGGCGGAGGTGGTCGAGGTGGAAGATTGGACCTGCTGCGGGGCCAGCGCTGCGGAAACACTCAGCTTCCTGCTCTCGCTGGTGTTGCCGGCCCGTAATCTGGCCCTGGCCGAGGGCATGGATGGAACCGGGGATTTTCTGGTGGGGTGCAGCGCCTGCTACACCAATCATCGCAAGGTGGCCGAGGGTGTGAGAGAGGATCCGCGGTTGCTGGATAAGATCAACGCCGCTTTGAGCGTTGAAAATCTCGCTTATGCGGGCAGGATTCGAGTACGACATCTGCTGGACGTTTTGGCCAATGACTTTGGGCCGGAGGCCATCGCCGCCAGGGTGAAGAAGAGCCTGGCGAGGTTGAGCGTCGCGCCTTATTACGGCTGCCAGACGGTGCGTCCCTACAGTCCCTTTGACGACGATGACTACCCCATGAGCATGGACGAGGTGTTGGCCGCGGCGGGGGCTGACGTCTTCCCCTACGACATGAAAGCCAAATGCTGTTCCAGTGCCCTGATGACTACCAAGAAAGAGGTCGCCCTGGAGTTGGTAGGCAATCTGCTGCGGGCGGCGAAAGGCGCTGATTGCATCGCCACCGTCTGTCCCATGTGTCAGTTGAACCTGGAAGCATATCAGGATGACGTCTCCAGGCACATGGGCGAGGATTTGCACATCCCGGTTTTGTACCTGACCCAGCTTCTGGGCCTGGCCTTCGATTTGCCACGGGAGTCGTTGAAGTTGGAGCGCAACATGACTTCTCCCCGGCCAGTGTTGGATAAGTTGGGAGGCGGTTAAGCGCTGGGCGTGAAACGTGAAACGTGAAGCGCGAAGCGTGAAAAGAGTTGGAGGGGTAAACGTATGAGTGAGGAGATACGAATCGGTGTCTACATCTGCCAGTGCGGTATCAACATCGCTGCTACGGTGGATGTGGCCGAGGTGGTGGAGTTCGCCAGACAGTTGCCCAATGTGGTCGTGGCCCGCGATTACAAATACACCTGTTCCGAACCGGGCCAGGAGCAGATCAAGCACGATATTCGGGAGTTGGGCGTCAACCGGGTGGTGGTCGCCTCCTGCACGCCGCGCATGCACGAGGTCACTTTTCAGCGGGTGCTGGATGAGGCCGGGATTAATCCCTACTACTTCTCTATGGCCAACATCCGCGAGCACGTCTCCTGGGTCACCAGGGACAAGAGCCAGGCCACGGAGAAGGCGAAACACCTGGTGAAATCCGCCGTGGACCGGGTGCGCTGGCAGGAGCCGTTGTTCCCCCGCACCGAGAGGGTGATAGACAAAGCTTTGGTGGTCGGCGGCGGTATCGCCGGTATTCAGGCTGCGCTGACCATCGCCGATGCCGGTTATAAAGTCTATCTGGTGGAGAAGGAGCCCTCCATCGGCGGGCACATGGCCCAGTTGAACAAAACTTTCCCCACCCTGGATTGTAGCACCTGAATTCTGGGGCCAAAGATGATGGATGCCGGTCGGCATCCCAACATTGAACTGCTGAGCTACAGCGAGGTTGTTGATGTCCAGGGGTACGTGGGCAATTTCCAGGTGCGGGTCAAGAAGAAGCCCCGGTACATAGACCTGGAGAAGTGTACCGGCTGCGGTGAGTGCGTCAAAGAGTGTCCCGTCGAGGTGGATAGCGAGTTCGAGGTGGGGCTGACCAAGCGCAAGGCGATCTACCGCCCCTTCGCCCAGGCCATACCACCGGCCTTCGTCATTGACAAGCGGCCCTCGCCCTGTAAGTCCACCTGCCCGGCCCACATCCCCGTCCAGGGGTATATCGCTCTCATCGGTCAGGGCAAGTACGACAAGGCTCTGGCGCTGATTCGGGAGACCACGGCCTTTGTCGGCACCTTGGGGCGCGTTTGTCACCACCCCTGTGAGCTGGAATGCAAGCGCAAGGACGTGGAAGCGCCGCTGGCCATCTGTGCGCTGAAGCGTTTCGCTTATGATGTTGCCGCACCGACGGCTCCCCCGCCAGCGCCCGTGGAGCGGGTTTACGGCGAGAAAGTGGCCGTCGTGGGCGCGGGGCCGGCCGGCCTTTCGGCGGCCTACGACCTGGTGCGCATGGGCTACGGGGTGACGGTGTACGAGGCGCTGCCCGTGGCCGGCGGGATGCTGGCCGTGGGCATTCCCGCCTATCGCCTGCCCAAGGATGTGCTGCAGCAAGAGATTGATTACATCAAAGCCCTGGGCGTGGAGATAAAGCTCAACACACCCATCGGGCGCGATGGCGGCCCCACGCTGGAGGACCTGCGCCGGGACTATGATGCCGTTTTCCTGGCCGTGGGCGCACATCGCAGCCGCCAGCTCAACATCCCCGGCGAGGACCTGCCGGGCGTCATCCACTCCACCGACTTCCTGCGCGCCCTGAACCTGGGTCAGGAAGTGAAGATCGGCCAGCGGGTGGCGGTCATCGGGGGCGGCAACGCGGCCATTGACGCGGCCCGCAGCGCGCTGCGCCTGGGCAGCCAGGTGACCATCGTTTATCGTCGCTCGCGGGCGGAGATGCCTGCTATCCCCGCCGAGGTGGACGCCGCCGAGGAGGAGGGCATCGCCTTCCACTTCCTGGCCACTCCGGTGAGAATCCTGAGCAAGGATGGCCGGGTGACGGCCATGGAGTGCATCCGCATGGAATTGGGGGAACCCGACGAGAGCGGGCGGCGGCGGCCCATTCCCGTGCCCGGTTCTGAGTTCACCATCGAAGTGGACACGGTCATCGTCTCCATCGGTCAGCAGCCGGACCTGGCCCCGCTGGCCGGGGTGGAGGTCACCGGTTGGGGCACGTTGACCGCCGACCCGGATACTATGGCCACGCCGGTAGAGGGCGTGTTCGCCGGCGGGGACGCGGTGACCGGGCCGGCCTCGGCGGTGTGGGCCGTGGCCGCCGGCAAACGGGCCGCCGAGTCCATTCATCGCTACCTGCGTGGCCTGGACCTGCACCAGGGGCGCGTCTTTGAGTGGCCCAAAGCGGCGGACATCCAGGTGGAGATACCAGCCGGCACGGAAAAAGCGGCGCGCCGGGAGATGGCCGCGCTGCCTATAGCCGAGCGGAAATCCACTTTCAAAGAGGTGGAGCTGGGCTTCACGGAAGAGGAGGCACGGGCGGAAGCGGCGCGGTGTCTTTCCTGTGCCGTCTGCTCGGAGTGCCTGGAATGCGTCAGTCTCTGTGAGGCCAAGGCTATTGATCATAACATGCGCGAGGAGTTCGTGGATTTGGAGGTGGGCACCATCATCGTCGCCACGGGCTTCGCCGACTTCGACCCGACGCGGTTGCCCCAGTACAGTTACGGGCGCTCGCCCAACATCCTCACCGGTATGGAGTTCGAGCGGCTGACCAGCGCCGGCGGTCCCACCGGTGGGGAGATTCTCACCGCTGAGGGCAAGGTGCCGGAACGGGTGGCCATCATCCATTGCGTGGGCAGCCGCGATGTGAACGCCAATCGCCACTGCTCGCGCGTGTGTTGCATGTATGCCCTGAAACACGCTCACCTGGTGCGCGATATGACCGGAGCCGAGGTGTACGAGTTCTACATGGACATGCGCACCTTCGGCAAGGGCTACGAGGAGTTCTACGAGCGGGTGCAGGAGGACGGGGTGATCTTCGTCCGCGGGCGGGGCACGGAGGTGCGGGTGCGCGATGACGGCAAGCTGGTGGTGCGCGCCGAGGACACGAACCTGGGCCGCCCGGTCTCGGCCACGGTGGACATGGTCATCCTGGGCACGGGCATGGAGGCCCGCCCCGATGCCGATCAGGTGGCCCGGCTCTTTGGTCTGGGCCGCACTGAAGATGGCTTCTTCGCCGAGGCCCACCCCAAGCTGCGCCCGGTGGAGACCAACACCGAGGGCGTGTTCCTGGCCGGGACCTGCCAGGGGCCCCGCGACGTGCCCGATACGGTGGCCCATGCCAGCGCAGCCGCTGCTCAGGCTCTGGCTCTGATGAGCAAGGGCGTGGTCACCATTTCGCCCACGGTTTCCCATGTGCTCACCCGCTTCTGCACGGGGTGTGGCAAGTGTGTGCTGGCCTGTCCGTACAACGCCATCACCCTGAACAGCGATGGCAAGGCCGAGGTCAACGCCGCGCTGTGCAAAGGATGTGGCACCTGCGCCGCTGCCTGTCCTTCGGACGCTATCGTGCCGCTGCACTTCACCGACGATCAGCTTGTGGCCCAAATTGTGGGGGTGCTGCAATGAGTGGAGACGGATTCGAACCGAGAATTGTCGCTTTTCTGTGTAACTGGTGTTCCTACGCTGGCGCGGACACCGCCGGTGTGTCCCGGCTGGAGTTGCCGCCCAATATCCTGCCCGTGCGGGTGATGTGCTCCGGGCGGGTCTCGGCGGAGATGGTGCTCAAGGCCCTGCTGTCTGGTGCTGACGGCGTGCTCGTTTTGGGCTGTCACATCGGCGATTGCCACTACGGCAGCGGCAACCATCGCACGGTGAAGCGTATCCCGCTGCTGCGCCGGCTGATGACCTACATGGGTATTGAACCGGATCGCCTGCGGCTGGATTGGGTGTCGGGGGCCGAGGCGGGACGCTTTGCCAAGATAACTACCGAGTTCGTGGAAGCGGTGCGCGCTCTGGGACCGCTTTCTCTGCCGCTGCGCGAGGAATTGTAAATCGGGCTTCAGCCCGACCTGCGCAAACGGTACGGTAAGGTGTTGAGGGAGGTGCACGTTGATTGAAGATATTCGCGCTTTGGCGCGGGAATTGCTGGAGAAAGGCGCTGTTGAATGCGTTATCGGCTACGAGGTGGGGCCTACAGGCCGTGTGCGTCCGGCGTTCGTCTACGAACCCGGCGAGGTGGAGCGGCTCATCTTCGACGGGCGGTGTGACCAGAACCTGGTCACTTACCTGACGCGGCGCAACAAGCCCCGCAAGAAGGGCGAGGAGGTGCCCACCACGGCGGTGGTGGTCAAGCCGTGTGATGCTCGTTCACTGCGGGTGTTGCTCAACGAGCACCAGGTACAGCGGGACAAGGTGTACATCATCGGCGTGGCCTGCCCCGGCATGCAGAACGCCGACGGCACGCCCGAACTGCGCTGCACGCGCTGCGACCAACGGGTGCCGCTGCTCTACGATGCGCTGTGCGGCGAGCCGCCAGAGGTGCCGACGGTGCGCGATGCTTACGAGGATGTGCAGCAAATCGAGGCCCTGCCTTTGGAGGAGCGGTTGGCCTACTGGCTGGGCGAACTGGACCGCTGTATCCGTTGCTACGCCTGTCGTCAAGCCTGCCCCACCTGTTTCTGCTCCGTCTGCGAGGCCGAGCGAGACGATTCGCTGTGGGTGGGTATCGCCGACCGCATCCCCGAGAAGGCTTTCTTCCACATCATCCGCGCCTTTCACCAGGCGGGCCGCTGCACTGAGTGCAACGCCTGCGAGGCGGTCTGTCCCATGGGCATCCCGCTCAGCCTGATCAACCGCAAAATCGCCAAAGACGTGGCGCAGATGATGGGCGGGTACCGCGCTGGCGAGAGTGATGAACCCACGCCGCTGGTCACCATGTTGACGGGTGAGGAGGCGATTGATGAAATTCATTGAGATACGAGCGTTGCACGAATGGCTGGACCGGCTGGCGCAGGAGATGACCCTCATCGCGCCGACGGCGGTCGGTCCGCAGGAAAAGGCTCCCGGTTCTCGTAATCCGGCGGCCCAGGGCCAACAGGTCTTCTATCGCCAGGTGGAGGGCGCGGCGCAAATAGCCTGGGATTTCACCCGCACGGCCCTTTCGGCCCGCGAGCACTTCATGCCCAAGACCGAGACCCTCTTCACCATCGAGACCGGGCCCGACGGGAAGGCTGTGTTGCACGAGACGAAGCTGGAGCAGCCCCGGGTCTTCTTCGGCATCCGTCCCTGCGACGCGCGCGGCCTGCGCGTGCTGGACGCGGTGATGCTGGGCCAGGAACCTGCCGATGTCTACTACGCTCAGCGCCGTGAGAACACGACGTTGGTGGGATTGGCCTGTCCGCAGATGTGGGAGGATTGCTTTTGCAACAGCGTCGGCGGTGCCCCTGACGCCGCCGATGACGTGGACATCCTGCTGATCCAGGTCGAGGGCGGGTTCGCGGTACAGGTCGTCACCGAGAAGGGCGAGCGACTGGCCACCGGGATGGGGTTGCAAGAGGTGGAAGGATTGGAGCTGCCGCAGCCGAAGCTCAACGAGCAGTTTGCTCTGCCCACGCAGCAGCAGTGGCTGGCCTCCTTCAACGATGTGTACTGGCAGCGGGTGGGCGACCGTTGCCTGAGTTGCCGCATTTGCTCCTACGTCTGCCCCACCTGCCGCTGCTTCGATGTGCGCGACGAGACGGTGGTCACTCCTCAGGGCGAGCGGATTGTGCGTCGCGTGCGGGCCTGGGATAGCTGTCAGGGGGTCAATTATCGCGTCCAGGCCGGGGGAGCCAATCCCCGGGCCAATCTGGAGCAGCGCCTGCGCAACCGTTTCTACTGCAAGTACTACTACGTTCCTATAGATTACGCCGCCGACGGCTGTGTGGGCTGCGGACGATGCGTCACCGCCTGTCCCGTCAACATAGACATTCGAGAGGTGTTGCAAGACCTGGCACGGAGGGAGCCGGCATGAGTGAAGTGAATCCTATGCGTCCCTATCTGGGTACTCTGGTGGGCACCAAGCCCCTGGCGACCGGCATTCGCCTGTTTCAGGTGGAACTCAACGATCCGGAGGAGCGCGAGAAGTTCTCCGTGTGGAGGCCGGGGCAATTTCTGTTCTTCTCCGTGTTAGGCGTAGGCGAAGCGCCCTTCGGCTTTGCCAATATCCCTGATCCGCAGCGGGGCCCGGTGATCGAGGTGGCCATCAACAAAGTGGGCCACGTGACCCGCGCCATACACGCCCTGCCGCTGGGGGCGACGGTGGGCATCCGGGGCCCGCTGGGCAATTACTTCCCCCTGGAGGAGCTGAAAGGGCAGAACATCGTCGTCCTGGGCGGGGGCATCGGCGGGGCTCCTCTGCGCCCGGTGATCCAATACATCCTCCGTCACCGTGATGACTACGGCCACCTGACCATCATCTGGGCGGCGCGCAGTCCCGATTTGCTGGTCTTCACCGACGAGTACGACGAATGGCGTTCCGCGCCGGACACGGAGATGCACGTCACCATTGACAGGCCAGCCGAGGGCTGGACGGGCAATGTGGGGCTGATCACCGAGATTTTGGAGAAGGTCGCGCCCTCGCCGGAGAACGCCACGGCTATCACCTGCGGCCCGCCGATCATGATTTACTTCGTGGGCAAGACGCTGGGGAAACTGGGATTTTCCGAAGATCAGATGCTGACCACGCTGGAGGCGCGGATGCACTGCGGCATTGGTAAGTGCGGTCGCTGCAATCTGGGGGAGAAGCTGGTATGCAAGGACGGGCCGGTGTTCTGGCAGTCGGAGATCAGCACCTTTCTGGAGAGCTTCTTGTAGGGTAGCTGTTGTTAGAGCAGCTTTGCGGATAGGGATTGACGAAATGGCGTAGTCTTGCGGGGCTGCTCAGTTCGATCTCGTTAGCGCGGAAGGTTGCGCGACTCGCGTCGTTAGGCGGCCCGTCATAAAATCGCTTGGACAGACACGAGCTGGAACGAAGGGAGCAATGGCAACACTTGAGGGCGCGAGGGAAAGAGAGTGGTGTGATGGAGTTGTCCGGCCTACATCTGCTCTTGACATATCAGTGCAATCTTGAGTGCGAGCACTGCTTTGTCTGGGGGAGTCCATGGCAGAGCGGCACGATGACTCTACAGAATGTTCGGTATATTCTGCAACAGGCTGAAGATCTTGGCACGGTCAAATGGATCTACTTCGAGGGTGGGGAGCCGTTTCTTTATTACGCTGTCTTGCTCAAAGGCATTCAAGAAGCAGCCTGCAAGGGTTTTCAGGTTGGGATCGTTTCGAATGGATATTGGGCGACCGATGTAGCAGATGCCCTCGAATGGCTGAGGCCCTTTGTCGGCTTGATCCAAGATCTCTCAATCAGCAGCGATCTGTATCACTGTAATGAGAAGCTCAGCCAGCAAGCAAAGAACGCAAGCTTGGCGGCGGAGCGACTGGGCATTCCTGTTGGGGTTATCAGCATCGCCCAACCCGAGGCAACGAATGCGGCATCGGCAATTGGTCAGCTTCCGGTGGGAGAAACGGCTGTGATGTATCGTGGGCGGGCTGCAGAAAAGCTTGTGGCACAAGCCGCACGGTGGCCTTGGGAACGGTTCACAGAATGCCCGTATGAAGACCTGCGCGATCCGGGACGGGTGCATGTGGATCCATTCGGGAATCTCCACATCTGCCAGGGGATCTCGTTAGGCAATCTCTTTCACAGGCCGTTGAGAGAGATTTGCAAGAGGTATGACCCGGATATGCACCCCATTTTGGGACCGTTGCTTGAGGGCGGTCCGGCAGAGTTGGTACGACGCTATGATCTACCACATGAAGAGAGATATGCCGACGCATGCCATTTGTGCTATGAGGGCCGGCGAACATTACGAGGGCAGTTTCCGGAGATCCTTGTGCCGGATCAGATGTATGGAGTGGCGGAAGGTTAGCGCGGGCTGAAAGTAAGGGGAAAGGGCAAAGGGTGGCCTTCTGATGAGTTCGCAATTGTATCCTCATAATGAGCATGAAAGGCCTAACGGGTCGCCGCAGCCGACCGCCCTATGGTGGCGCTCTGCGAGGTGGGTTGAGCCTGCCATTGTGATTTTCAGCGAGGGCGTCTTGCCTGAGCCGCGCGGCGGCTGAACCCTGGTCGTGAGCGAGGAACGTTTCGTGTCCCGCACTAACGGCGTGGCGGACCGCCGTCCACTGGACAGCCTTCGGCCTGCTACGCGGGTCTCCGCCTGGTGGCTTGTCCGCCGCGCCGTTGTGCAAACACCGCGCAGGTACGTACAAGGAAATTGCCATGACGCTAAAAAATCTTTTGATAAGAGACGAGAAAAGCACCGATTATAGAGCCATCGCTGATGTGACCATCGCAGCGTTCGAAAAAATGGAAATCAGCAATCACACCGAGCAATTTGTCATAGAGGCCTTACGAGCATCGCAGGCCTTGTCCGTATCACTGGTCGCGGAAGTGGATGGCCGTATTGTGGGACACATTGCCTTTTCTCCCGTGACTATGTCGGATGGTGCGAAGGACTGGTACGGTTTAGGCCCGGTTTCGGTACATCCAGACTTTCAACGCAAAGGCATTGGAAAAGGTTACTACTCAGGCTAGCAGGCGCACTGTCCTCCCCAGGCTCGTAGCCCCCGTCCCGGGGGCGTCTCGGCGGAGAAAACCGCGCAAAAGACAGCGTCTTGCCGCATGGAACGTCCCCGGGACGGGGACTTGGAGCATAGGCTGAGTAGTCACGAGGAATGGTATCTTCACCCTTGCGGTCGCCCAGGCGGGCAGGTGCAAGACTTGCCCTGACCTGAATTATTGAGAGAAGATGGAGGAATGAGTAATGCGCAAAGTCCAACGGCAAATCCTGCTTTTCGCATTGCTAACACTGCTTCTGAGCGGCTGCGCCCATCCAGAACAAACGCCTCCTGCCTCGATGGAAGTCACTTCGCCGACCTCATCACCACCCCCTACCTCTCCACAGACCACCGGCACGCCGACGATCGCGCCCTCCCCGAGGCCCGAAGAGGACACCTTCCCGCGCACCAAGGCCTGGTTCAACGCTTACGGCAACGAGTACCCCACCGATGAGCAACTGCGCCAACTGGTGGATGCCTTCTCCGCCGATGTGATCGCTTACTTGCAAAAAGCCATAGATCCAACACTGCCTCTGGAAGCGCAATCACCAGCGTTGACGCAGATGGCCACCGATCTACCGCTCTTTGGGGCAGGACAGGTGGTGCCGGTGAACCTGGACGACGAGGCGCTGGCCGAGTTGTTCGTCGTGCCCAATTTCAGCGCTGGCCCCATGCTCTACCTGCGCTACACCGACACCGGCTGGCAAGCATTCCCCGTGCCTGTAGTACCGCCAAAAGGGGACAAAGCCGTGGCCAACGCCCCCAACCTCTGGCCCGCCTCAGCCGAGGTCCGCGATGTCACGGGAGATGGTCAGGCCGAAGCCATCGTCCGACACACCTTCGCCGGGGGCAGCAACTGGCGCGAACATCCCCAGGTGCTGCGCTGGAACGGCACCGGGTTCGATGTCCTCTTCCGCGCCGAGCTGGTCAACTGGGCGGGACCGTCGGAGTGGCGCTTTGTACCTTATGGAACGGCTCAGGACCTCGTCATCTCTTATCCCATCTTTATGCCCTCCCGCCCTCAGAAAACGGACCCCCATCCCCAGGGCGTGCAGCGCTGGCGCTACGACCCCGCCGCCGACCGCTACGTGCTGTGGGCCACAGCAGTACAGACGCCACTGCCCCCGCTGGGGAACCTGTCCGCGGCGGAAACGGCCCTCCTAAGTGGCGACTACACCACAGCCCTGACCGCCTACGAGTCCTTTCTGTCGGACGAAAGCTGGCAAGAGTACTTTCTGCACGACTACCAAACAGCCGCGCCCGGTGTCGGCGAGCAGGAGTTGACCGCCTGGCTGGACCTGGCCCGGCTGCACGCTGGGCTGTGCCACGCGGCACTGGATGAGCCAAGCGCCGCCCGCCAGATGCTGTCCGCTATCGCAAGCACCCCGCCGGCCGACCTGGCCGCCGCCTTCCTCACGGCCTACGGTGAGGACGCGAACCTGGTCACCGCCCTGGCCGCCTACGAGAAAGCCATTGCCGCAACCGCTCATTCCGATGAAGCGCCTCAGACAGGCGGCGGGATGTGGAGCCTCTATCCACAGCCTTATAGCGAGCTGATTCTGCTGAACCGCGACCCGGCCCTGCTGGACGCGGCCATGCGGGATCACGGCCTGCCGGCGGAAGGCATCTGGGCTGACCTGGACGACGACGGGCGCGATGAATTCATCTGGCTGGACGTGGGCGAATGGCGCGTGGTCTGGGTAGCCTGGCAGGATGCTAACGACCGCTGGCAAGCCACCGGCTTGGAAGCGGAAGACGATTTGGCTCTGACGAGCGTCCATGCAGCAGAAATCGTGCTTCAATACCACGGCGAAGAGCGCGTGCTCCAGTGGGACGGCAAACTAAAGATGGCGCGCGTGCCCCCAGACGGTCACGTCTCCACCTGGCCCATCGTCGGCATACCGGCGCCATCAACGACACCCTGATGACGCTGCCGTTCTCACCTCCGTGGCATTGGCTCACGCACACAGCGGTAGCCGTGGCGGGGATTGCCCCAGTCCTTCGCCTGCTGACCGATCCAACCGTTGTAGCTGACATAGTAAGCCTCGCGTTCGTCGTACTCGTCGGCCGACCAATAGTAGATGGGCTCCTCATCTGGGGCCCACAGGGGGGTCTCCTTGTTGGGCTGCCTCTCGCAAACGGCCTTATCAGACTCACCGTCCCAGAGGCAGCCGGCGTTCTCGCCACCCCGAACGAGGGAACGGACGATCTCATCGGTGGTAGGCATGCGCCAGATATCTTGCGGCTCGGTCAGCAGGGTCGTGCCGTCTTCGCTGAGGTAGCGGCAGAGGCCGGTAGTCTGCATATCCTCCGCCGTAGCATATTGGTTCTCGTAGCCCGGCTTGTCCCCGAAGCCCACCGGCGGCACACCGTAGAGGGCGATCATGTCCCAGGAAGGATACCCGCCCCAGGACTGCTTCCAGTTCCATCCCGGCCCCTTTGGGGCCCAGACGAGGGTCACGCCGCGGCCCTCGATCAGCCGTGCGCCCCGGTCGCCATCGTCCACGCGGGTCAGGATGAGGGGGGCGTAGTAGGCCGAGACGCCGATCACTATCAACAGTGGGATGCCGACGGCCAGGACGTAACGCAGGTTACGGCGGAGCCAGGGCTGTGGCGGCGCCCATCCTGCGGCGCGCCGCTGCCGACGGTAGCGTCCTTCCAGCAGAAATAGCAGGCCGATGAGAATAAGTAAGCTGCTGACAGGGAATGTGCTCAGAATCCATTCCCAGGACAGCCCGCCGCGGGCGGCGGCCAGGCTCCACCACCAGGCGGTAAAGGCCCCGCCGATGACGATGATCAGCCAGCCTCCAATCTGGGGCCACGTCAACGCCACCAGCGTGAAAGCCAGGCAGGTGACACCTGGTATCAGATAAACCAGGGGCTGGGGAAAGGGAAGTCCCCAACCCTCGTAATACATCTCCGCTATGCCCCAGAGCGTCCAGAGGCTGGTGGTCAGAATCGCCAGCGCCATGGCGATGTAGCCAGGAAGCCTGTGTCTGAATGGCGAACGTTCCATGGTTCACCTCCCTAATGAGTGAGCTTCGATCCTCAGCAAAGCACCTGATGCATCTGCACTGCTCAAGCGCCCATCCGCTACTCCGTCTGGGGCTTCGAGCCCCAGGCGAGACCGACGACGATACCTGAAGTACCCCCAACAAGGGTGCATTTCTCTTTCGGGGCAGGTTTTTCACCGTAGCGGCCGACCGCTGCTGCGCCCTGAGTGAAATCGAAGGGCTGCGCCCTGAGCAGAGACGAAGGGCT
>JACIWR010000093.1 GCA_014360845.1 Anaerolineae bacterium | reverse complement strand
TGGACTCCGCCGGACAAGGGCTTGACCGAACTCTGAGGTGGCGGGTAGGGCTCCCTTCCTCCCGCAACCGCCTGTTACACGGCGGTGCGTCCTCAGCTCTTGTCGTGTCCGCGATCCGACCCCATTACGGGCCCAAGTGAAGCATTTCCTCCCCCAAATGGTACTCCCCGGCATTATAGCCTTCGGGGAACTGGGCGAGGAGATCACGCTCCGCTTTCAACAGGTGATAATGGCCGCTTTCCATCTCGCTGAGGTACTGCAATATGGCTTTTCCCTTCGCATCTTGAGCTCGCCTGGCGAAGTCGGCGTAAAATTCCTCCGAGAGCTTCTCCCACTCCAGGGCGATGTCCAGCAGCTCCAAGACGGGGGTGTCCTCATGGAGAGCGATTTCCACCCGCGGTAACGGGGAGCGAGGAGGCAGCTCCAGTTGCACCTCGGGAAAGTTTTGGGCATGCATTGCTTCCAGGATGGTGCGATGCTTTTCCTCCTCCCCCTTCAGGAACAGGAGCTTGTCCCGGAGGGCGGGGTTTTGGACTCTCTGGGCCAGCCGCTCGTACACCTGAAAAGCGTTGACTTCGGATTTGATGGCCAGCCCCAGAATCTCCAGAAAGGTCAAATTAGGCTCGATATTCATAACGCGGCCTCCTGCCGCAATCAAAACCCGTCATACTGCGCGATCGAAGGGGGCAGGCGCGTTTCCTGTAGCCATTTCCGTTGGGGAAACGCGCCTGCTGTACAACTGATGGACGGGCTCCCATCCTCAGGCTTGCAGACCGAGCCAGTGCCCGGAGCTGGAGAGGTGCTCGTAGTTGAGCATGAGCAGATTGAAGTGGTCGAGTTCCTGTTGGGTCAACCACTCGTACATGGCTTTGCCTGCGGGGTCGGTGGTCTCCTGCGCCGCTTTTCTGTAGAGGTTATAGGCGTCGTTCTCAAACTCCAGGGCGAAATGAAGGGCTTCTATGTCACTGGCGTTGGCGCTGATGGTTTTCTCCAGAGTTTCTTTGTCCGGGGGCAACAGGGCCTGGTCCAGGTCGAGGGGTTTGGTGGGAGTTGTGCCTATAGTCACCCAGGTTTTGCCGGCTGTCAGGGCCTCCAGTTGTCTTTGTACCGCCTGGAGGTGTTTCAGTTCGTCATCGGCGAGGGAGCGGAACATCTCCTGCCCTCGCTGGTCCGTGGTCCTGGCGGCGGCGTCCAGGTAAAACTTGTGTCCTCTCTGCTCCAGTTTCAGGGATTGGCGCAGAGCTTCTATTGCGGTAGTTTGTTCGGCCATCTTAACCTCCCTCTGGTAAGAAGCCTGGCGGGATGCGGGGCTTAACCTTCGAAGAAAGGCTTTTCCCAGTCGTCCCACCAGTGTTTGTTATCGCTGAGGTAATCGTAAGCATCCCGGAGGATTTTGTAGTGCTTGTTCTCCTCTTTCAGCAGGAAATCGTAAGCCCGGCGGGCCAGGGGGTCATCGGTTTGCGCGGCGGCCTCTTTGTACATGTCGTAGAATTTCTTTTCCATGTCCATGCCGAATTCCAAGGCAGCCAGATCACCGGCCATGGCCTCAACCTCGTAGGCGGCCCAGGTCTCCGCGAAGGGAGTTTTCGGGGGCTCGGCCTCTTCCCAGGGCAGAGGTTTAGTGATGTCCACTTCTACCTCGCGAGCCATGGCCTCGTCTGGGTCGACCCAGCCTTCGCCGGCGCTTAGGGACTGGTGTTCGACGAAGATCAGGCGCAAGTGGTCCTCTTCGGCGGTGGCCAGGCTGCGAAAGGTGCCCGCCCCGGCAGGGTCGGCACTTCTCTTCGCGGCCTCCATGTAGAAATTGTATCCTATCCGTTCACCTTTCATGGCCCGGCGCAGGATGGACAGGGTGCTGTTAAGATCGGTCATTGTCGTTTACCTCCCATTGGGTTTGTACATGCTTCTGAATCAATACGGTTGTGATGTTTAACATCAGGTGTATGAGAACCCGGCCTCAGATTCCGGGTTGACATCATCACTGCCACGGGGCGCTGTAAGCGCATCTCGTGGTGGCTCACCCGGCAGGCGTGAGCGTAGACCTCCACGCCTGCTTCCGCCGCTTGACGCAGGGCCTGCCCAAAGAGCGGGTCGGCCTGATCATTGGGTGCGAAGGCGCGGACATCTTCTCGCTGTATCACGAAGATGATGGCGGCCCGCTCCCCGGCAAGCACGGCCTGGCGCAGTTCTTCCACGTGACGCCGACCACGCTCTGTAGGCGCGTCGGGGAAAAGGGCCAGGCCGTCCCGCACCAGGGTCACTGATTTGACCTCGACCAGACAGCGTGGCCCTTTCCCCTCCAGAACGAAGTCCAGGCGACTCTCGCCATGATTGACCTCGCGACGGATGTGAGGGTAGCCCGCCAGGGAGGGCAGGAGTCCCTCTCGCAGCGCCTCTTCCACCAGCCGGTTGGGCAGGCGGGCATCCACCGCCACCAGGACGCCGTTCAGGTCTGCCAGCACCACGTCGTAGGCCGTCTTGCGCCCCGCCGTCGTCGCGGGCCGTAGCCACAATCGCCGTCCGGGACTGAGCAGTTCCTGCAATCGTCCCGAATTGGGTAAATGAGCCCCGACCAGCTTGCCCCCCAGCTCCACGGTAACGCGGAAACGGTTCTCGCGGCTGACAAAGGTCGCTTCTCGGAGCCCGATTTTGGGATCGTGTAGCCTCACGGGTATGGGACCTTATCCCTGGGCTTTGATGAGTTCGGCGAAGGCAGCTCCGAACTCCTCCCCTTTGCGCAGGTCTTCATCGCTGGGCTTGCCCACGAACTCGAAAGAGTTCACCATCTCCCACTTCAGCGGGTCCACGATCTTCTGCAAGTGCTTCAGGGCCCCGCCGCTCCACCCGTAGCTGCCGAAATAGGCGACTTTCTTGTTCAGCACTCGTTTGAGGGCGGCCATCTCCAGCGCCTGGGCCATCGGTGGGAACAGGGAGCCTTCGTAGGTAGGCGCGCCGATCATCACGCCGGTTTTGGTCCACAGGGAAGGCAGGATGTAGCTGGCGTGTGTGCGCGCTACGTCGAAGATTTCCAGTGGCACCCCTGTGCGAGAGATACCCTGGGCCACGGCGTTCATCATCTTTTCCGTGTTGCCGTACATGGAGCCGTAGAGGAAAGTGATTCCCGCCTCAGTGGGACCGGTGGCGTACTCTGCCCACTTCTTGTAAAGTTTCACGATGAGCTGGGGGTTCTCCCGCCAGATGAGGCCGTGGGATGGAGCTATGATGTCTACGGGCACATCGCCCAGCTTCTCGATGGCCCGCAGCACGGGCCGGCTGAACTTGGCCACGATGTTGACATAATAGCGGAGAGCCTCCTTCAGATAGAAGTCCAGGTCCTCGCATTCGTCGTCAAAGATGGCCCCGCGGAGGGCTCCGTAGCTGCCAAAGGCATCGCAGGAGAACAGGAGGCGCTGCGAGGTCTCATAGGTCATCATCGTCTCCGGCCAGTGCACCAGGGGGGTGGAGAAGAATTGCAGCCTCATCTGGCCCAGGGATAGCGTTTCCCCGTCCTCGACAGCTTTGACGTTCTCGGTGATCCCGTAGAAGGACTCCAGCATGGCCTTCGTCTTGGGGGAGCCCAGGATGGTTGCCTGGGGAGCCATGGTTCTGAAGGTCCGCAGCACTCCCGTGTGATCCGGTTCCATGTGGTTGATGACTACGTAGTCAATCTCCGGGATGGGGACGATTTCGGCGATGTGGTCGAAGAACTCGTCGGTTTTCAGCGCCTTGGCCAGGTCAATAATGATTTTCTTTTCGTCGTTTATCAGATAGGCGTTGTAGGAAACTCCTTCGCTGGTGATAGGCCACAGGCCCTCGAAGAGGTCTGTTGTCCTATCGTTCATTCCTATCCAATAGACGTTTGGCTTGATTTCAACGGCTGGCATTTAATAGTTCTCCTCACTCCTCCAGGGGTTCAAACATGTCTTTTTCTGCGCCGCAGTCGGGGCAGACCCAGTCGTCAGGCAGTTCTTCGAAAGGGGTGCCAGGAGCGATGCCTGCCTCGGGGTCTCCTTCGGCAGGATCGTATATATATCCGCAAACGGTGCATTCCCACTTTTGCATCGGTAACCTCCTCGTTTTAAATGTGTCTGTTCCGTTCCCGTTATCTTGTCAGGGGCGGACAGGGCCGTCCGCCGCTACAGCCGATGTGGACAGGGCCGTCCGCCGCTACGGTTGGTGAGGACAAGCTCCACTGCTGTTGATGGCGCTTCGCAACCCGCGAATTTCTCGTAGACCACATCACCTCCTTCAGCGGTTTAAAACAAACAACCACAGGTTCAGGTATAACCCTGCCCCCATGGAAGAGAGCAGAATCAAAGAGGGCACTGTCTCTTTGAAAAAATTGTAGCGCTCGCTGAGGACGATCATGGAGATGGCGGTGGGCGTGCCGTGCATCAGTACCAGCGTGTATTTTTCCACACCTGCCATGCGGAAGAAAGTCGTGGTCAAAAAGGCGATGGTGGGCAGGAACAGCACTCGCAGAAGGCTCAACCCAAAAGCCAGAGCTATGTTCGTGTATTTTCTCCCGTAGAGGAACACCCCCAGCATGAAGATGGCCACTGTAGCAGTGGTGCCGCCCAGCATGTGCAAAGGAGCTGACAAGGGGGCCGGGATTTCTATCCCACTAAGGGATAGCAGCGTGCCTAACAAGATTGAGGCGATCAACGGGTTGCGGGATAGCCTGCGGGCCACGAGTTTGAGTCCTTCCCCAAGAGTGACCTCGCCGAGTTTGTAAAGTTCCAGGACGGTGATGGAGATGATGACGATGACGGTGGAAATAGTGGCCGAAGCCAGTGTGGCCAGGTGCTCCGCCTCCCTGGTGGGAAAGGCGAACATGATAAAAGGTATGCCAAAGAAGGCCAGACTACCAAAGATGGTGCTGATGATCAGCAGATAGAGTGTATTTTTCGAGAATCGAAGGATGAAATACAAGGTCACCAAAAGAATCAGCGCTACAAAGACGGGGGTAACCCCTGCTGCCATGTAGCGGATGACCTCCTCGTTGAAGTCCAGCTCGGCCATGTTGACCAGGAACAGGGCCGGCAGCGCAAAGTAGTACAGATAAGCGCTCAGTACTCGCTCATCGCCGTGTTTCAGGAATCCCATTTTGCGGGAGAGGAACCCCGCCCCGATGAGAAGAGCTATGGGGATGATGGTGCGCACAAAGGCATTGTCGGTCATGGTCTGTGTTTAAACCGCCATATCGTTTTGTAACGGTATCCCCCGGGACCTGGGTCCTGGGGGATACCGGGCATTTACTCTTGCAGGACGCACACCGCTTGGGGCTGGCGGATGAGGGGTACCAGGCTCTCGGAGATGGAGAACTCCAGCACATCGCCGGCCGGGCCGATGAACCCGATGGTCATGTCCTGTCCGAGGACGATGACGGCGTACTGGCGACCGGAGGCCAACAGCACTCCTCCGCTCTTGAGCACCGGCGCTTTGAAGACGCCATCGGTCACGATGCTTTTCACGTGTTCCATCTCGCTGAAGTTGCCCCGTTCATAGCGGCGGAACAAGAGGTTGTAGCGGCTAGGGGCCAGGGCCAGGGCATATGGGCCGTGAAATCCGGCGTTGTCGAGGGCGGTCACCGCCTGGATGATGTCATTGGCCGCCGTGCCGACCTCGGCCCAGGAGGAGAGCTTCAACGTGTTCGCGCTCTTCGCCGTCAACAGGCCGGGGATGCCGGGCGCTCCGTTGAAGATTAATTCATCTTCCATCCGCGCACAGGTCATCGCTGCCTCGGCCACGGCGCTGGTGTCGAGGGAGACCCCGTCCCGCTCGTAGCTGGCCAGGTCTCTTATCCTCAGGGTGAATGTGGTCTGGATCAGGGGCACGGGCAGGACCTGACTGGTGATCAGCCCGGATTTGGTCTCGGTGTCTTGTAGGGGCACGACCTTCAGTCCCAGGCCGAAAGGCCCTTCGATGTGCAGCAGCCGACGGCCTACCAGTTGGCTTTTAGCCGCCGCGGCCATAGCTGCATCCAGGACCTTCCATGTTTCTGCTCCGAAAGGCGCGTCCTCTCGAGCTAAGTATTTGTTTGCCATATAACTTCCTCCCTTAACTTCTACCAAAGTGATCAGGCTGGATCACTCTTTCAACGATCCGATAGTGGTTTCCTCGTCGCCGGAAGCGGAGGCCGACTCATGCCCTCCTAACTCGGCGGCCATTTCGTCTACCTCCTCTGCACCCTCCGCCAGCCATTTGCCCTCATCGCCGGTCAAGATTTCCAGCAAGCGGGCGAACTCGCCGGCATGGACCCGCTCTTCGTCGGCGATGTCTTTGAGGACTTTCTTGGCCAGGGGATGGTCGGTGGCGTCGGCATGGGCCATGTAGAGGTGGACTGCCTCATGCTCGGCGGCCAGGTCGAGGCGGATCGCTCGAATCAACTCCTCGAGAGTGAGCTTGCGATCGGGGACTTTTCCACTGAATGGGTTGAGAAACTCTGGCATTTTCTTACCTCCTCGTATGATTGTTAGCGGTCTTTTGGTCCGCCGTAGCGTCGGGGGCAGGCCCCGGCGCTACGTTTCTCCGTCCGGTCGGATTCTAAAGCAGCCCGATTTCTTTACTGCTCTCCCACAGGCCGTGGATGTTGCAGTAGGCCAGGGCGTGCAGGGTACCGGGTTTGCTGGTCTTCATCCAGGCGCTCACCCCGTGATGGGTGTAGACAGGGCCTTCGTTGGGGCCGGCGGTGGATTCGCCGTGGGCATTGAATTCGAAGTGGCCCACGTCGTAGGTGAATTTTTCCCCTTCAGGATGGAAGTAGAGGGAGATCCAGCGGATGTGATGCTCGGTGGTGTTGGGATGGGCGATCTCCTTGCCCAGGCTGACTTTCACCTCGAAGAGTTCGCCCGCTTGTACCTTGTCCGGGGCCTCGATGACCGGCACGTGTTTTTCTTTCTTCCAATCGGCTTTCTGAATGCGTTCGCTCAGGTCTGCCATCGCAATTACCTCCTCACTTGATAAAACTGAAAACGTGTTCCGATACGAAATGCTCATTCTTTCCACGACTGTTGGGTCGCTTTTCACCTCCTTCTCGCTGTCTGGTGGCGATTGCTCCCCACGGAAGGGTTGATGGGGGGTAGGGCCTGGGGATTTTTTAGTCTTTTTATGATTATACTACATCTTTGCCTCAAAGACAATGTCAACTACTATGAATTGATGTAAAGTCGTAGCTCCTTTGACAATTTTATCGCCTGTCGGGACGGGCCGGCCGGGATGGAGCCGCAGCGTTCGAAGCCGGTCTGCGATGGGCGTCCGGTAAAAGGTCGAACAGGACTTCGTAGTGGTCAAAGGGCGGCATGAGGCAGGCCCCGCTGAACAGTTGCCGGGCAATGTCTAACATGGCACGGGCTCCGGCTATTCCCTCGGCCAGCGGATTGGCGGCGCTGTGCATGCGCTGACGCACGGGCCCCGGTACAGTGATGCCGGCCACCCGATGGTGCAGGAACTCGGCGTGACGGGCGGTGCGCAGGGGCAGGATGCCCAGGATAATCGGGATGGGCAAATGACTGGTGGCGGTAGCCAGTCGCCGGGCGCTTGCCTCGTCGTAGACCGGTTGGGTGACGGCGAATTGGGCTCCCGCTTCGACTTTGCGCTCCAGGCGAGTGATGGCCCGCTCGAATCCGTCGGATTCGGGGTGCGGGTCCAGGACCACGCCGGTGTGCAGTCCCGCTTCGCGCGCCATGGGCACCAGGCCGAAGACGTCCACGTCGCGCACTGTGGTGGTGCTGGCCCTATCCCCCAGGGCCACGAAATCGCCGGTGGCCGCCAGCACGGTTTCGATGCCCAGCGCCCGCGCGCCCCAGAGCAGTCCTTGCAAGCTCAGGCGGTTGTGGTCACGGGTGGTGACGTGCAGGATGGCCGGTCGGCCTGTCCGCTGCTGGATGAGGGCGCTCAAGGCCAGGGCGCTCATGCGCGGCTTGGCCACCGGGTTCGTGGCTACGCTGAAGCCGTCCACCGGGAGAGGGGCCAGGGATGCCAGGGCACTGAGAAGGGGTGCGGCGTCGTGACCAGCCGGGGGCACGACCTCGACGGTGATGATAAACCGACCTGTTTCCAATTCGGATAGCATGACTCTCTGCCCGTAAGCTATCAAGGTCGGACCAGGCGCAACGCCAGGTCGGCGGTGGTCTGGGGCTTGACCTTGAGCTCAACTTCCATCAGCCGGCCTTCCTCGTCAATCCCGAAGTGGCTGCGGATGATGCCCATGGAGGTTTTGCCGTACATTTTCTTCTCCCCCCAAGCGCCGTAAGCCTCGGCCACCTGGTGGTCTGGGTCCGAGAGTAGAATGAAGGGCAGGTTGTGTTTTTCCCGGAATTTGACCAGCTTCTCCGGCGGGTCGGGGCTGATGCCGATGACCACCGCGCCCTGTCCGTCAATGTCGGGGTAGACATCGCGGAGGGCGCACGCCTGTTTGGTGCAGCCGGGAGTGTCGGCTTTGGGATAGAAGTAGAGTATCACTTTCCGGCCCCGAAAATCGGCCAGGCTCACCTGTCGTCCGTCGTCGGCGGTGAGGGTGAAATCGGGGGCCATGGTGCCTTCTTTGAGCATTTGTGCTTACCTCCAGGTATGATGTAATCGCTCCGTAGCGGCCACAGCGGGCCGCCGCTACGAATTACGTTGAGATCCGGCGACCGGGTCTGATGCCAGCAGCGCTTGTAGCGCCGTCGGATCGGTGACCGGTGCCCGGCAGGTCATGTCCACGCAGACGTAGGCTGTGGCCCGCTCCCCAATCTGATGGCGGCCCTGCAGCAGGGGGATAACCGGCGCTTCGGTGTCTGGTGCGCTCAGGGCCACGACCTGATGAGGACGGTAACCGCTCCTGCATATCTCCAACAGGGCGCGGGTGTCCGCCGCCTCGGGGTTGCCCACGATGGCAATCTCCCGCGGATGCGAGAGGGCGTAGTCCAGGGCGATGAGCCACTGACCAAAGGCCAGCGGATAGCGCGCCAGCAGCGGTTGCATCGGCTCCAGACTGCGCTGGGCCAGCTCGGCGTAACGCGGTTCGCCGGACAAACCCGAGAGCTGCAACAAAACGAAAGCAGCCATGGCATTGCCGGAAGGGACGGCGGTGTCCTGCACCTCTTTGGGGCGAATGATGAGGGCCTCGTGATCGTCGCTGGTGTCGAAGAAGCCGCCGTTGGAGTCGCTGAAGTGCTTCATCATCAGCCCGGTCAGCTCGTGGGCGACCAGATACCAGCGAGGCTCGAAGGTGGTCTGGTATAGCTCCAGCAGCCCGGCGACGAGATGGGTGTAATCTTCCAGGTAGCCGTTGATTTTGGCCTTGCCCGCTTTCCACGTTCGGTATAGACGACCGTTCTCGCCCCGGAGCTCGCGTAACAGGAACTCGGCGTTGCGCTCGGCGATCTGTTGATAGTCCTCACGTCCCAGGACCCTGGCGGCTTCGGCAAAAGCGGCCAGCATCAACCCGTTCCAGGCGGTCAGCACTTTCTCGTCGCGTCCCGGGGGCACTCTTTGCTCACGAGCGGCGAGGAGTTTGCGCCGCGCTTCGCTCAGGGCCGGGCGTTGAGCCAGGTCACCGACGAACTCCAGGATGTTCTTGCCCTCGAAATTACCCTCTTCGGTCACGCCGTAAGCGGCCATGAAGGTCTCTGCCTCGTCGCCCAGAACCTGGCGGATCTCGGTCGGCGTCCAAAGGAAGAATTTGCCTTCTTCGCCCTCGCTGTCGGCATCCTGGGTGGAGTAGAACCCGCCCGCGTCGTCGGTCATCTCCCGCACCACGTAGTCGAGGGTCTCCTCGGCGATGGTGCGGTAGAAGGGTGCGCCGGTCACCTGCCAGGCGTGCAGGTAAACGCGGGTCAGTTGGGCGTTGTCGTAGAGCATCTTCTCGAAGTGGGGCACCAGCCAGCGGTTATCCACGGAGTAGCGGTGGAACCCGCCGCCCAGTTGATCGTACATGCCGCCCCGGGCCATCGCCTCCAGGGTCTGGATGACCATCGGCAGCGCGCTCTCGTCGCCCGTGGTGTGATGATAGCGCAACAGGAACTCAAGAACCATCGGCTGTGGAAACTTGGGCGCGTCGCCCCAGCCGCCGTGAACCGTGTCAAAGCGCTGCCAGAGATCATCAAAGGCAGCTCTCAGCGTCTCACGTTTCACGTCTTCACGTTTCACGCCCTCACGCTTCACGCTCTGGCGCTCGATGACGGCCACCAGTTCCTTGCTGCCCTCGATGAGCTCCTCACGGCGGTGCTGCCAGGCGTCGGCCACGGCCAGCAGTATCTCGGTAAACGAGGGCATGCCGTAGAGCCGCCTCGGTGGGAAGTAGGTGCCGCCGTAAAAGGGGAGGCCATCGGGAGTGAGGAACACGGACATGGGCCAGCCGCCGCTGCCGGTCATGGCCTGCACGGCGCTCATGTAAATGTGGTCCAGGTCGGGCCGTTCTTCGCGGTCTACTTTGATGCTGACGAAATGCTCGTTCAGGATGGCCGCCACTTGCTCATCCTCGAAGGATTCGTGGGCCATCACGTGGCACCAGTGGCAGGCCGAATAGCCGATGCTGAGGAAGATGGGTTTATCTTCTCGTTTCGCTTTTTGCAGCGCCTCCTCGCCCCAGGGATACCAATCCACGGGATTGTCGGCATGCTGGAGCAGGTAAGGGCTGGTTTCATTAGCTAAGTGATTGGACATCAGTAATCCTTTATCTCTCAAAAATCGGGCCGGATAGGTCGCCGTCGTTGTTGTAGCCGCGACGTTCCCAGTAGCCCCGGTAGTCAGGGTCATCCGAGAGCTCTATCTGGGTCACCCATTTCACCCACTTGTAGCCCCACTTGGATTCGGCCACCACCTGGAAGGGGAAACCGCGTTCCGGGGGTAGTTGCACGCCGTTCATCTTGTAGGCCAGCATGATTTTGTTCTGGCGGACGTAATCCAGTGGCAGTGAGGAAGTGTAGCCGTCGGCGGCGTGGAAGATGACGGTGACGGCATCGTCCTGGACACCGGCCTGGTTTAACAGGTCTTCTATCAGCACGCCTTCCCACAGGATGGTGGCGTCCCAGCCCTCCACGCAGTACAGGGTGACTACTTTGCTGTACTGTTTCCGGTCCAGCACCTGCTCGTAGGTGAGGGCCTGGGTCTCGTTCACCAGACCGGTTATCTCCAGTTTGTAGTCTTCCAGGGACACTTGCTGCGGGCCGGCGATGGAGTTCTCGCGGAAGTCGTTGATGGAGGATAGTTTCTCGCCCTCGTACTCGCGGATTTCGACGCCCTCCAAAGCGGCGGGTTTCGAGCTTGTACATGCTACCAACACCAGTCCGACCAGTAACAAGCTCAAGATAACATTACTTCGTTTTAACATCGGTTTACTCCTCGTGTGATTAATTGTCCAGACGTAGCTCCCAGGCCCTGCGCAGCAAGGGGTCTGTGAGAGCCGTCCCCTGGTTTGGCGGTGACCCTACCCCCGCCCATGGCGGGGGCTTCACAAGCGGTGACCCTGCCCCCGTCGTTCAGCATAGCAGCCTGCAGCGGGGACGTCCACCACTACGGTTTGTCGTACCGCGCCTTCACGCGGCGGTTCAAGCGCCCCCACAGGGCCAGACCAATATGAGCTACAAGAAAAATGAGCAAAGGTATATCGGTGTAATGATGCAGTTTCTGAGATGTGGCTTTGCCCAGGACACCGAAAGTCAGCCGGGTCACGATGCGGAATTCGGTGATGCCGTAGCCGGTAAGCATGGTGAACAACAGCAACAGCGCCGCCGCCCAGCCACACCACCGCCCGATCTTTCTCAGGTTCTGCTTTGACAACAAACTGTTCATAGGGTCACTTCAACTCTCTCTCGACAACGATTACGGCCTCCCGACCAAACACCACAGACCAAACGACTAACAGACCAAAAGACCATAACCTATCCAAACAGATTATCCAGCAGCATCATCACGGCGAAACCAATCATCACTCCCCACGTGCCCTCGCGCTCGTAGCCTTTGCGGTGGGTCTCTGGGATTATCTCATCACTGACCACGTAGAGCATCGCCCCGGCGGCGAAGGCCAGTCCCAGGGGCAGCAGCGGGCGGGCGATCTGCACCGCCAGCACACCGAACACCCCGGCGATGGGCTCGGCCAGGCCGGAGAACAAGGCGTACCACAAGGCCTTGCCCTTGCTGTATTTTTCCCGCAGCAGGGGCAGGGCTACGGCCAGCCCTTCGGGCATGTTTTGCAGGCCGATGGCGATGGCCAGCGAGGTGGCCGTGGGGATGTCGCCGCCGCCGTAGCTGACCCCGACGGCCAGGCCTTCCGGGAAATTGTGCAAAGTGATGGCGATGATCAACAGCCAGACGCGGCGTAGCGCCGACGCCGGTCCCTCGTGCCCCATGATGGGGTGTTCATGGGGCAGTACTTTGTCTAACAGGGACAAGAAAGCTGCTCCAATCAGCAGGCCCACGATGGTAACCCACACGCCGCCCAGTTCGATGGCCGGGACGATGAGGCTGAAAGCGGTGGCGGCCAGCATCACTCCGGCGGCGAAACCCAGCAGGGCGTCGAGAAATCGGTCGGAAATCCGGCGCACGAAGAGGATGGGCAATGCTCCCACCCCCGTGGCTAATCCGGTACAGACGGTGGCTAATGTGCCCAGAATGGTCAGGTTGTCTCCCAGTATGGATCCCGGCATGGGTCTTTTTCCTCCTTGGTTGTAAGGCGTAAAACGTGAA
>JACIWR010000092.1 GCA_014360845.1 Anaerolineae bacterium | reverse complement strand
AGGGGCAAAAAGATTTCGACCTGTGCGGTTAAGTACGTGTTTCAGCTATGAGCCGCCCCAGGTAGGTTGGGCCCGTGGCCCGACGCGGATGCGGCGGGGCATGGCCCCGACCTGCACAGCGTGAAGAACTTTCGCGGCGTTGGGAGCGCAATTGGTGGGAGGCTGTTTCACCAGCGGATGATGCGGTTGAGCCAGCGGCGGGTTTCGATGGGGCTCAGGTATTGGCCCAGGTAATGCTCACCGATCCAAATCTCGAAGTGCAGATGCAGTTCGGCGTCCGCGTTGTAGAGGGATTCCGGCGTTCCAGAGTTGCCCACGTAACCGATAAGCTGTCCTTGCTGCACTTCTTGCCCCACTTCCAGCCCTGGGGCGATGGCACTGAGGTGCACGTAGCGGGTGACGACCCCCTCGCCGTGGTCCAGCCACACCTGCCGGCCGCGCAGGTGGTCGAGGATTGTCTCCGGGGTGTAACCGAGCTCTCGGCACTCAGCCAGCCAGGCGTTCATCTGTGATGGGGTGGGCTCCTCGTAGTCCCAATCGGTGCGGATGACGGTTCCCTCGCGGGCGGCCAGCACCTCGGTATCGGTGGTGACCTGGGTGCCGTCGGGCCAGATGTAGAGGTCAATGCCCTGGTGCACACCGTGGCGGTAGTGGCGCGGCGCGCCTGGTAGCGAGTTCTCCCGCTCCGGCAGCTCTATCCCGGCGATGGGGGAGATAAAGCCGCGCAGGTGTTCCAGGTCGGCGGGGTCGAAAGTCTCCTGGTCCGGATCGGGCAGGTGGAAGCCGGTCTCGCCTGCGGCGGCGGGGTAGAGGTAGACGGCGTCGGGGGCCAGGAAGAGCATACGCTCGCCCAGCGGCCAGCCGCCGCGCAGGGTCACCTGGCGGTCGAGCAGCAGGTACTCGTCCAGCACTGCGCCGCTGGCGCGGTCCAGGGCCAGCAGGCGGCGGTCGTTGCTGTCCAGCACGTAGAGTGGGCCGTCGGGCTGCGGAGCGAGCCACAGCGCCGTGGGATAGTCCAGCCCTTTCTTAATTATCCAGCCCTGCTCGCCGGTCGTCGCATCGAACTGGACGATGGCCGGGCGCTCGTTGGCCATCTCTCGCCAGAGAACGTAGAGGCTGCGCCCGTCAGCGGCCAGGTCTATACCCCGGCTGCGGGGGATTTCGACGACCGCGCGGGCTTCTGCGCCGGGGATGTAGCGCCAGACGCGGCCCGAATTAGTGTCCAGGAGATAGATGGCCTCTTTAGCGGCGGCCACGGCGGTCAGATAGTGGCTGCTGCTGCCGGAGAGTTGCGCCCAATCCTCTTGCGCCCAGCCATCAGAAGCGGGAGTATAGCGGTAGACCTCGCCGTCGCGGTCGAGGAGAATGAGCGCCGAGCCGTCGGGCAGGGCGGCCAGGTCCAGCAGTTCCTGAATGTATGTCCCCTCTTCCCCCTCCGGCGGAACGATGGTGCGCGGCGGTTCGGCTACGCCCGGAATCAGGGCTTTGAGCTGGCCGCTGTCAATGAAGTACAGTGTGTCGTCTACCACGACGGGGCTCAGGGGGTGGGGGAACGCGCCGATGCCGTAGTGAGATGCGGTCCACTCTTCCTCGTCGAGTCCCAACCAGTGGGCCTGGCCCTCGGCCTCCGGCAGGCGAGCGGTGACGATGTCCTCGACCTGATCCAGCACGGCCAGCACGCCGCGCAGGTTGCGGTCAAATTCGGTGTGCTCCCAGTCGGTGAGTTCGAGGTCCGCAGCGGCCACGCCCAGGTCGGTCAGGTAGTCGGCCAGTCCCCCGGTGGTCGGGTAAGCGGTCCAACCCTCGGCGGGCAGGTCATAGCCGGTGGCCTGGGCCAATATCTGGGCCAGGAGCAGCGTTGGGCCGTGGGTGCCGCAGCCGCCGGGGAAGACCGCGCCGGCATAGCTGTGATAGGAGATGACAACGTGGGTTTGTCTCAGGAAAGCGGCCAGGGCGCGGGTTTCGGGTTCGGAGAAGGGGTAAGCCCCACCCGCTCCGTTGTGCTTGCCATCGGAGGTGAAGGTATCGGGTTGCCAGTCGTTGCCCGCGCAGCCGTCCAGGTCGGTATCGGCGTTGCGGTTCAGGTCCACGCCACGGGCGTTGAAGCGGCGCTCCAGGGCCAGGCCGTCCGGGTTGGCGAGGGGGATGAGCCACAGGGTCACCGTGGGCGGCACGTCCTCGGGATGGGTCTCGAAATGGGTCTTGAACTCCAACAGCAGTTGTCGGGTGTTGGCCTCGTAGCCGCCGTGGATGTCGCCGACCAGCGCCACCTGGTAGGGGCCGGCACCGAAGCGGTAGGCGGTGATGGGCCGTCCCTCCACAGAATAGCCGATGACCTGGGAGGTGGGTAGGGGAGTGGCGGTCGGCGTGGGGGACGGAGCGGGCGTCGGCGAGGGGGTGAGGGTCGGCGTGCTGGTGGGCGCGGCGGTCGGTGTGGCTGTGGGGACGGCGGTGGATGTCGGGGTCGGGATGGTGGTGGCTGGGGCCGTACAGCCCGTCAGGGCGATTAATCCCGCCAGCAAAAGGGCGATTAGCGGTGATGGTGATTTCATGGTGTGGGCGACTCCTGGGTTTCCCTATTCAAAGTGTTTCATAAGCCTGTGTTTGTTTCCTGACAGTGTTATCTGCCGGTGATCCCGTGAAAGTTCCAGGTTCAAGGTTTCCAGTTTGTCGTCGTGCCCAACCTGAAACCTACAACCCGAAACCCGGAGTTTTGCGTTTCATTGCTCCTCAGAAGCTGCGGCGGACTTATGAAACATGAAATACCGATACACGGCCTGCGACAGATCGGCCATGATAGGTGCACTCACCTCCCACTCCAGCCAGTCGGGGTGATAGAGGTACATGCACAACACATAGTCGCCTCCGGGGGAGAAGACGATGCCCGCATCGCCGTGGGTATCGCCGATCCAGCCGTGTTTGTGGGCCACGCGGGTGCCCTCGGGCACGCCGGCCTCGATGAGGGCCCCGATGTGGTTTTGCGACATCATGTCCAGCATGTCGCGGCACTCGTCCGGGGTTATCTGATCGGGGTAGGCGGCGATGAGGGTGCCGCCACCGTTGGCGCACTGGTAGATCATCTCCAGCAGGAGGCCCATGTCCTGAGGGGTAGTCTGCATGAAGGGATCGGGGTTGGTGTTGATGTCTGTGCGCGAGTTGGCCGGGGTACGGATGTGCTGCGGCAAGACGTCCTCGTCGTAAGGAGCGGCCATGAAGGTGTTGACCAGGCCCAGGTAGCGCAGGGATTCGTTCAGACGCTGCACGCCCTGGTAGGCGTCGCCGTCGCCGATGACGTAGCGCAGCAGCAGGTTGGCGGTGAAGTTGCCACTGAGGGTCATGGTCTCGGTCAGAATTTTGGTCGTATCCGCATCGGGCGGGCCATCCAGGTGGCGATAGGCTTCGGTCATGATGGCGATTTTGATGATGCTCATGCCCGCGTAGGCGACATCGGCGTTGAGGGCCAGCTCCTCGCCGCTGGTCAAATCCTTGACATAAATACTATAAATGCCGTCAAAATTATCCAGGCGGCCTTCCAGCATCTGTTGGAGTACGCTCATGTCAATGGGGGGCGGTTCCTCGTCGCCCAGGCGGACGATCAGGTCAACCTCGCGTTGGGTGGCCGAGTTCAGGGCGGCGATAACCAGGGGCAGTGAGGCTTCCACGTCCAGGCGCTGCTCGCGTTGGCCGGGCAGGTAGGTGAGGGAGCTGACCACGGCGCGCGGCGGCTGTAGTGGATGATCGTATTGAGCGGCGATGTCCAGAAGCTGCTGGCGGACGGCTTCCTCGTCGAAACTGGCCCGTACCGGGATGTCCACCTGTGCCGTGGCATTGCCCAACAGGTAGTTGATGAAGCCGGTCCAGAAGTCCTGGGCAGCGCTCACCTGGCGCGCTTGTTCCAGGGTGGCGTCGGTTTGCAGGCGGAAATTTACTCTCCTGGGGTTCAGGGTGATAGTTTCGTCCAGGTAATGCAGGGTGAGCGGGGTGGAGAAAGCCTCGGTGAGCAGGGCTCGTGCTTCTTCCTCGGTTTTCTCCCCCACGGGTAGTCCGGCCAGGGAGAGGCCGGGCGCGAGCAACTCTCGATAGGCGGTGTATCTGTTCAGTTGGAACAGGAAGGCGAATAGAAGGGCGACAATAAGGACGAAAATGACGAATTGCCAGTTTTTCACGGGTTCTTCTTTCGGTTTCGGTAGATTGCGGCGAACTGTAGTGGTGGCCCGCTGGAGCCGCCCTTATCTGGGTGGACAGGGCCGTCCGCCGCTATGACAGGTGAGATTATAGCATAATCGTCCTGTGCTGACAACTTTGGGTCGGCCAATGAAGCCGAGAGGTGCGCACAGGTGCGACGCACTTTTAGTGCTCTCGCCGTTACTACTCAGGCTAGCAGGCGCACTGTCCTCCCCAGGCTCGTAGCCCCCGGGACGGGGGCGTCTCGGCTGAGAAGACCGCGCAAAAGACAGCGTCTTGCCGCATGGAACGTCCCCGGGACGGGGACTTGGAGCATAGGCTGAGTAGTCACCTCTCGCTAACCCGTGAGTGAATCGTGTTGGGGACATACGGGATGGCTTCTCTTTGCACCGGACTCAGCCTTGCCTGGCCCCTGGAGACGCCTCAGGGCCTTGTCCCAAACTCGTGACGGTCCCACACCCTGGGTTTGTCGTTTAGGCGTTTTGTGGTATAATTGCTCAAGCGTGCGCCCCCTATCATCGGGCCGCATAGCGTATAAGGCGATCAGATGGAGGCAAAGTTACGTGTTCAATCCCTTTAATGTGTTGCTCGGCCTATTTTCTCTGGACATCGGCATTGACCTGGGAACGGCCAACACCCTGGTCTGCGTGCGTAACAAAGGCATCGTGATCAACGAGCCCTCCTGGGTGGCCATTGACAAAAGAACCAGGCGGGTGCTGGCCATCGGCAGCGAAGCGAAGGAGATGGTGGGACGTACGCCGGCGAACATCGTGGCTATTCGCCCCTTGCGCGATGGCGTGATCTCCGAGTTCGACGTCACCGAGAAGATGCTGCACTACTTCATCACCAAGGCCCACGATCGGCTGCTCCTCTCGGTGCCGCGCCCCCGCGTGGTGGTGGGCATCCCCAGCGGTGTGACCGAAGTGGAGAAGCGGGCGGTCTACGACGCCGCCATCTCTGCCGGCGCACGGGAGGCCTACCTTATCGAGGAGCCGGTCGCCGGCGCTCTGGGAGCGGGATTGCCCATTACCGAGGCGGTGGGCAGCATGGTGGTGGACATCGGTGGTGGGACGACCGAGGTAGCGGTGTTTTCCCTGGGAGGAATCGTGGTCAGTCGCTCCATTCGCGTCGCTGGTGATGAGATGGATGAGGACATCATCAATTACGCCCGCCAAAAGTACAACTTGCTCATCGGGGAGCGCATGGCCGAGCGAGTGAAAATGACCATTGGCTCCGCCTATCCTCTGCCCGAAGAAAAGACCATGACCCTGCGGGGTCGCAATTTGATCACCGGCTTGCCGGAGGCCCTGGAAGTGAGCAGCATCGAGATTCGAGAGGCCCTCTCCGGCTCTGTATCCATCATCGTGGATGCCGTGAAGAGCACCCTGGACGAAACGCCGCCTGAGCTGGTCGCCGACTTGATGGAATCGGGCATTTACCTGGTAGGCGGAGGCGCGCTCCTACAGGGACTCGCCGAACGCCTTTCAGAAGAGACCAAGATGCGCGTTCTGGTGGCCGACGATCCGATGACCTGTGTGGCCAAAGGGGCCGGCAAAGTGTTGGAGAACCTGGATACGCTCAGCAAGGTGTTGGCCAGCACCGAACGCCGCGGAGCCCGGCGCTAGTGCCAGTGCGCATGGCTGGTGAAGACCATGAACCGGGCCAGCCTGAGGAGTGAAGATCGGTGAAGCGACTGCCAAGTGGGTCCCTGTCGCTGCTCGTGCTCATCGCCCTGGCTATCGTCGGGATAGTCCTGAATGAAACGGGTCAACTCGAAGCTCTCAAAGGTGTGGCTCTCCACCTGACTACCCCTCTGCAATCGCGCCTCGCTACCCTCACCAGTAGCCTCAGCGATTTGACACAAGCAGCGCGGGACCTGAGCGAGCTCCGTCAGCGCAATGAGGAGCTAGAAGCGGACAACGCGCGCTTGATCATCGAAAACGTGCGTCTCCAAGAGGATAGAAAAGAGAACGAGAGACTGCGCGCTCTGCTGAACTTCGTCCAAACCAATCCCGACTACGACTACCGGGGAGCTGAGGTCCGGGCGCGGGTGATTGGCCGGGACCCCACCAATTTCCAGAGCTATCTGATCATTGACGTGGGCAGCGAACATGGCATCGCCCGGCGGATGCCGGTGGTCACCGAGCGCGGCCTCGTGGGGCGCATCTCGGAGGTGGGTCCTAACTGGTCTAAGGTGCTGCTGATTATTGACCCCTCCAGCTCGGTGAGTGCTCTGATCCAGACCACGCGGGCCACGGGAACGGTGCGCGGGCAGGTAGGCAACGAGTTGCTGATGGACTTGATACCCCAGAAGGACGCCGTGCACAAAGGGGATATAGTGCTCACCTCGGGCATGGGGGGCAATTTCCCCAAGGGGCTGATCATCGGCCAGGTCACGGAAGTGTATCAGCGGGACATCGAGATGTTTCAGCAGGCTCTTGTCCGGCCCACGGTGGATTTCGAGCACCTGGAGATAGTGTTGGTCATCACCAATTTTCAGCCCCTGCCTTTGGAGACGCCGGAGGCTGTGGAAACCCCGGAGTCGTGAGCCCTTGGTCCAGGGCGCAATTGGGTGAGGTGAAATATCATCAGCCCGTATATCACCATTCCGCTGCTAGTAACCGTCGCTCTCATTCAATCTACGGTGGGGCCCTATCTGACAATCCTGGGGGTCAAGCCGGAGATGATGCTCCTGGTTGTCGTGGCCTGGAGCCTGTTGCGCGGGGCCAGGGAGGGGATGGTCTGGGCTTTGATTGGGGGCCTGTGTTTGGATTTGCTCACCGGCGCTCCTTTTGGGACGATAACCCTGGCGCTTTTGGTGGTGAGCTTTCTTGCGGGCCTGGGGGAAAGCTCTGTATTCCGCACCCACATCCTCTTGCCCATTGTTGCCGCTTTCATTGCTACTCTGGTTTATGACGCTATCACTCTGATCATCCTGGACTTTACCGGACACCCGGTAGCCTGGTTGCGCAGCGCGGTGTACATCGTATTGCCTTCGATGCTGGTCAATACCCTGTTGATGCCGTTGTTTTTCTGGCCCTTGCAGTGGTTACACCGCAAAACCGGGCGTGAGGAGATGCACTGGTAGATGAACTCGGTTAGGAAGAAGATTGCCCCTGGTACCTGGAGATTTATTGCCTTCCGGGCAGTGGTGCTCGTGGTCTTCGCGATTTTCGCCCTGCGCTTGTGGCAACTGCAAGTGGTGCGGGGGGAGTACTATCGCCGCGCCGCTGACCAGATGCGGTTTCGCCTGGTGACCAGCGATGCCCCACGGGGGGTGATCTACGACCGCAACGGCGAGCTCCTGGTGCGCAACATCCCCAGCTTCACCGTGACCATTGTGCCCGCCTATTTGCCCGATGATGCGGATGCGGAGTGGGCGGTCTTCACCCGCCTGTCCGAACTCCTGGACATGCCGGTCAGTAATGCGCTGGCCAGCACACCCCGTGGCCTGGTCGAAGGGGATGGGTTTACCGCCCCCGCGCCAGGCATCAAAGAGATAGTGGACGCGGTGCGGTATTTGGCTCCTTATGCTCCCGTGGTCATCAAAACCGGGGTTGATCGCGAGACGGCGATGATCATCGAGGAAGAGCACATGGACCTGCCCGGGGTGCTGGTCGAGATGTCCGCCAGCCGCGAGTACCTCACCGGTGAGCTCACTTCCCACATCCTGGGCTACGTCGGCTACATCCCGGCGGGACAAGAGGACTTCTACCGGGAGCAGGGCTACGACCTGGAGCGCGATCGGGTGGGCCTCACCGGGGTGGAGCAGTCTTTCGAGTCCGAGTTGCACGGGCAGCGGGGGCGCAGGTACATCGAGGTGGACGTGGCCGGGCGCGAAGTGCGCACTGTGGGAGAGCCCGAACCCCCTGTACCGGGTCATAATCTGATTTTGACCCTGGATATGGACCTGCAACGGTACGTGGATCAGGCTTTGCGCAAACAGATGGAGGCCGTGGATTCCGAGTCGGCGGTGACCATCGTCATGAAGGTCAAGACTGGTGAAATCCTGGCCATGGTCAGTTTGCCCTCTTACGACAACAACCTCTTCGCCCAGGGAATATCCGTCGAGGACTACAAGCGCTTGAACGAGGACCCCAATCATCCTTTGCTGAACCACGCTATCTCCGGCATGTACCCGCCGGGCTCGACTTTCAAATTGGTGCCCGCTGCCGCCGCTCTGGAAGAAGGAGTCCTCAACCGCTGGACCAAGCTCCATTGTGATGGCATTATGTGGTTGCCCAATGAGCGTTTCCCGGACGATCCCAAGCTGGCGCAGCCCTTTTACTGCTGGATTCACGAATTTCATCAGGGGCACGGTGACCTCAGTATTGTGGCCGCTCTGGCTGTGTCCTGTGACATTTTCTTCTATCAAGTAGGCGGCGGATATTACAGTTTCCAGGGGCTGGGCCTGGACCGCCTGGTGGAGTACGCGCACGCCTTTGGCTACGGTGAATTGACGGGCATTGACTTGGCGGGGGAGAGCTCTGGTCTGGTGCCGGATGCCAAGTGGAAGCGCCTGAACTGGAGCGAAACCTGGACCACAGGAGATACCTACAACATGACCATCGGCCAGGGATTCATTTTGGCCACCCCCTTACAGGTGCTCAATGCCACGGCTGCCGTGGCTAACGGCGGCACGCTGTATCGTCCTCAGCTTGTGTATCAAGTGGTTGACACCGACGGCGGCGTGGTGCGTGACTTTCAACCGGAGGTCATCCGCCAACTTCCCGTTTCCGAGGAGAACCTGGAAATCGTGCGCCAGGGCATGGAAGGTGCTGTCGAATGGGGTACGGCCCAGTGGGCCGATTTGTGGGAGGTGCCTGTGGCCGGCAAGACGGGCACGGCCGAGTATTGCGATAAGTACCCGGACTGCCTGGATGAGAAGGGACGCATCAAGACCCTGCATGCCTGGTTCACCGCCTATGCTCCGGCCGATGACCCTGAAATCGCCCTGGTGACCTTCGTGTACGGGGGTGGGCAGGGCGCGGAGTCGGCAGTGCCCGTCGCCGCCGACATCCTGCGCTACTACTTCACCCGCTCGACTGACACCGACCAAGCGACTACCGACCAACAGACCACCGACCAGGCGACTACTGACCAGACAACCACCGACCAACAGACCACCGACCAGGCGACTACTGACCAGACAACCACCGACCAACAGACCACCGACCAGGCGACTACTGACCAAACGACCACCGACTAAAGCAGGGGACAAAGCGTGTGCCTGTGACCCAATCGCCATCGTCCATGCGCTCGATTACCCTTCCCCGGTTGCCGGCTCTGTTCGTAACCGCTGCCGGGGTGGTTTTGGGGGCATTTCTCAGCCGCCTGCTGTCCGAGTCCTTCTACGGGGCACTGGGAGGGCTGGCCCGCTGGCCTGGCGCGGTGCTCTGCAGCGGGGTCGGAGGAGTGGTCACCTGGGGGGGCTGGGTTTTGGGCCGCCGGGTCTGCGGTGATGGCGGGATGGGTCCCCGCCGGGCAGCGGTGATAAGCGCGGTTCCTTGCCTGCCTCTCTTTCTTCTGGCGTTGTACCTTTTTCCTGGGGATGTCAACCTCCTGCAGGGATGGACACTCCTCATCGGTTCTTTGGGGCTGGCCGCATTGCTGGCCGGGCAGGTAATGCTAAGGCTTTCCCCCTCCTCGCCCGCAACTCCTGCTCCTTTCAAGGGTAAGGTCTCTCTCGTCCGGTGGGTTCACGGGGCTGATGTGCTTCTCCTGCTCGTCGTGGTGCTGGGCCCCTTTGTCCTTTATCTGCGCACTCTCTCCCCCACCATCGGCCAGGCCGACAGCTTTGAATTCCAGGTGGTGGCCTACACCCTGGGCGTGGCCCATCCCACCGGCTACCCGCTGTACATTCTCCTCGGCAAGCTGTTCACTTTCCTGCCCCTCGGTGACATCGCTTACCGCGTCAATCTCACCTCGGCGGTCTGCGCCAGCCTGGCTGCCGGTGGCTTTTATCTCTTCACCCGCCGCCTGACACGCAGCCGCTGGGCTGCTCTATGTGCCGCGCTGATCTTCGCCTTCGCCCGCACGCTGTGGTCCCAGGCGGTCATCGCCGAGGTGTACACCCTCAACGCGCTGTTCGTGGCCCTCGCGCTTTACCTCCTGCTGCGCTGGCGCGATGGGCACGCCGCGTCCTTGCCCTTGCTGGCCCTCATCCTGGGTCTGAGTTTGACCAATCACCTGACGACGGTTTTGCTTTTCCCCGCGGTATTCCTTTTCGTCCTCTGGACGGAACCGGGGATCGTGCGGCGGGGGCGGTTGTGGCTGGCCCTGGCCGGGCTTTTTCTCCTGGGACTGGCCGTTTACCTCTACATTCCCCTGCGCTGGCCCGCTTTGAACCAGGGCCGCCTGATGCGCCTGGATGAGTTCCTGGCCTGGATCACGGGGCAGCAATTCAGCGGGGCGCTGCGCTGGGATGCCTGGCTGCGCGATTGGGGGCGGTACGGCATCCTGTTCCGCCTCTCGCTGGAGCAGTATGGCCTTGCCGGTCTGGCCCTGGGGCTGGTGGGACTGGTCTGGCTGCTGGTGCGCCGTCCCCGTGAGGGTGTTACTTTGCTGCTGGTTTACGGGGCCTCTAGTTTCTATGGCCTGAATTACTATGTGCCCGACATTTCTGTGTTTCTCATCCCTGCCCAGGCGATTCACGCGGTGTGTATCGGGGTTGGGGCGTGGGTATTGGCAGCCCTGGAGACTCGTCTGGCGGGGCGCAACCGCGACTTGGTCGCCTCGGCTCTCGTGTGGACCGTGGTCATGCTGCTGCCTCTGAGTCTGGTGTGGACCAATTTCCCCGCTGTGGACCGCAGCGACGAGTGGGAAAGTCGTCGCTGGGGCGAAGCCGTCCTGCGCCTGCCTATCGCGCAGGGGGCGGCCATCCTGGCCGACAGCGACAAAATCGCCCCCTTATACTACCTCAATCGCGTGGAGGGCGTGCGTCCCGACCTGGAACCTATCGTGCGCGGCGATGAGGCCGGATACTACGAGGAGCTTAATACCCGCCTGCCTGCTGGGCAGACGGTGTACCTGGCCCGTTTCCTGCCGCATCTGGAAGGCGCGTATCACCTGCGTTCTCTGGGCCCCCTGGTTGAGGTGGGTACTACTCCCCTGCTCACGTCGCCACCGCTCGATTATGCGCGGGAGGTCGCTTTTGGGGAGCACATCCGCCTGCTGGGCTTCAACGCCGACACGCTGACCGTCAGCCACGACCAGCCCATGGGCCTCACTCTGTTCTGGCAAGCGACGGCTCCCGTGCCCGCCAATTATCACGTCCGTCTGCGGCTGGTCAGCTCCGGCGGGCGCGTGTGGTGGGAGTCAGAAGACCATCCCGTCGGCGGGCTTTACCCCACCGCCGCCTGGAAGCCGCCGGAGATAATCCCCGACTATCATGAGCTCACTCCCGATGTCAGCGTCCCTCCTGGTGAGTACCGTCTCGAGGTGGGGCTTTTCCCTCCCTTCGCTGAAGAGGGTCTGCCCATCGTCGGCGCTGAAGGGGATTATTTCACCTTGTGCGGGGTGCGAGTCGAGGCTGCCTCTGTTCCTCCGACCGCTTATGCCCGCCGGGCGCGCTTCGGCGAGGACTTGTTACTCCTGGGCTACGATCACCCGGCGACGGCCCGGCCCGGCAGCGAGATAGAGCTTAGCCTGCTCTGGCGACGGCTGCGTCCCGGCTCCGATTTTGACCTGATATTTGAGCTGGTGGGCGAGGGGGGACAGGTCATCTCCGGCAGTGCCGCACCTTTTCACGGCGAGTACCCGCCGTCGCGTTGGCCGCCGGGCACTTCACTACTCGACCGGTACACCATCTCCGTGCCCGAAACGCCGGGTACTTTTAGGGTACGGATTGGGTTGCGCTCCCCGCAGGGGGAGGCTATCCGTGCCTATTGTGGCTGGCTCTCTGCGGCGACGGAGATGTGTGATCTGGGGGACATCCAGGTCCGGGGTTCTCCCCTGGTCAGCGAGGCCCTGGCCGACTTCGACGGCAAAATCCTGCTACTTGATGTCGAATTGGGACGGCAACAGCTTCATCCCGGCGAGGACTTGCCGGTCACCCTGGTCTGGCAGGGCCAGCGGCAGATGACAGAGGATTACACCCTCTTCATCCATTTGCTGGATGAGGGGGGACAATTGCGGGGGCAGATTGACGTCTGGCCCCGGGATGGCACCTATCCCACCAGCCAGTGGACCGAGGGCGAGAGTTTCCGCGACAGTTACAGCGTGCGCCTGCAAGCGGATGCACCGCCGGGAGCGTATCAGGTGGAGATTGGCTGGTATTTGCTGCGCACCATGGAGCGTCTGCCGGTGCGCGGCGCTGAGGGGCGTGTCGTGGACGACAAGGTCTTGATCAGCGGGTTGGCGGTAGCCGCTCCCTGAAGCGTTGGGGCTCGTCCTCGCCGGTTGAATTCAGTTTTCAAAAAAGCCTAAGCTATGATATAATATCAATCAAAAGGGGCAGGTTCATTTTCTGGAGGAATAGGTTTACACTTG
>JACIWR010000091.1 GCA_014360845.1 Anaerolineae bacterium | reverse complement strand
GGACACTTTTGTTACACAACTTGCGTGTTTGCAACAGGGTGGGGTGTGGGGACGGGTTTCCAGCCTGTCCACACCACTTCCTCAGAGGCCGGCTAAACCACGGGACGGGGAAGCAACCCCGCCTGAGCGGTGATCTCGGCCACCGACTCCTCCCATTCGATGGCCATGATGTGCACCCCGGCCACGCCGGGAATCTCGCGCACCTGCTGGATGATCTCGATGCAGACTTTGATGCCCTCCTCGGCCTGCTTTTCTTTAGGTGTGGCTTTCATGCGCTGCACAATCTCGTCGGGCACGTCCATACCGGGCACTTTGGTGGCCATGTACCTGGCCGCGCCGTAAGACTTAATGGGCGCCACCCCGGCCAGGATGTAACACTGCTCGTGCACGCCCAGGTCCACCACGCGCTTCATGTACTCGCGGAACTTGGGCACGTTGAACACTATCTGGGTCTGGATGAAATCCGCACCACACCGTACCTTCTTGGCCAGACGATAGGGCCGGTACTCAAAGGGATCGGCAAAAGGATTGGCGGCAGCGCCGATGAAGAAACGCGGTTCCGGCCCTTTCATCTCATCCCCGCATTGGAACTTCTTTTCGTCCCGCATGTCCTTGACCATGCGCAACAATTGCATGGAGTTGATGTCGAAGACATTGCGAGACTGGGGATGATTGCCGAATATCTGGTGATCCCCGGTGAGGCACAGCAGATTCTTGATCCCCAACGCCGCCGCCCCCAGCAAATCGCTCTGGATGGCGATGCGATTGCGGTCGCGACAGGTCATCTGGATAGTCGGTTCTATGCCCAGGTTCAAGAGCATCACCGCCGCGCTGATAGAGGACATGCGCACCACCGCCGTCTGACAATCGGTGATGTTCACCGCGTCCACGTACCCTTTGAGCAGGCCAGCCTTATGCTGAATGACGCCGGCATCGGCGCTTTGCGGGGGGCCCAGTTCGCCCGTGACCGCGAAATGTCCGCTGCTGAGCACTTTCTCTAGATTGCTGCCAACTTTCATCGCTCTACTCCATCAGCAGTTCGCGCGTACTCCGCCGTAATCCCCCGTCCCGGCTGGTGGACCAATTTTTAGGCGGATGGTACTCCATCATCAAATCCAGGCGATCCAGCGCCTTGAGCCGGTCGTATATCAGTTGCCAGGCACAGGGTATTTCGGGGTTGATCTCGCATTGGCCGTTTTGCGAGCCACCACAGGGGCCATCGAGCAGGTTCTTGGCACAGCGGGCGATGGGACAGATGCCGCCGGTCATATCCAGGACGCAATCGCCGCAGGCCTGGCAGCGTTCCTCCCATACACCGGGCTCGGTGGGCTGTCCCAGACAAGTGGTGTTGAGACCCGGCAGGGTGAGTTTTTCCGGAAACTGCTCGTTCATGGTCTGGACCCCGATGCCACAGGCCAGGGAGAGAACCACGTCGGCTGCCTTTATCTGATCGGCCACTTCCTCGTTGTATTCGTATTCGCATTGGCGTTGCACCGCCGCATCGCTGATTTCCTTCTCTTGCCCCTCCAGCCGGTAAGCCATGCGCAGGGCGGAGGCTAACACTTCCGCTTCTTTCTTCCCCCCGGCGTAACAGACGGCCACACAGGTCTCGCAGCCGAGGATCAGAATCTTCTGATAGTCGGCCAGCATGGCTTTAATAGTATCAAAGGGCTTCTGGTCGCCTACGATCATGGCCGTTTCCTCCTATGCCTTCGCTCTCAGCGGATTTGGCCCCAGCTCCCGAATCCGCTCCGTCATCTCCGTGGCGATTCTGGCGAAACGCGCTCCTTCGGACGAGGAGAGGAGAAACATCTCCAGCCTCTCTGCGCCCAGACCGATTTTGTCCAGCAGAGTTTTAACGTATTCCACTTTCTTCCTGGCCCTCACATTACCTTCCAGGTAATGGCATGTGCCCTCCAGTCAGCCGGCGACGAAGATGCCATCGGCTCCCCGTTCGAAAGCTTGCAGGAGGTACAGGACGTCTATCTTGCCCGAACAGGGAAGATGGATGATTTTCACGTTAGGAGGATATGGCAAGCGCATGGAGCCGGTCAGGTCGGCGGCGGCATAGGCGCAGTAGTGACAACAGAAAGCCAGGATTTGAGGTTCGAAGTCAGTCATTTTCAGATACCTCTCTCATATATGGCGCAAGGATGTAGCGGCCGACCGCCGCGTCGGCCAGCGGACAGGGCCGTCCGCCGCTACTCTCGCCACCTGCTTTCCTTCAGGTGCTTAGCAGCCCCTTGTCCGCCAGGTATCTCACAGGGTCTACGAAGTGCTTGTCCAGGCCCAGGGCCTTGAACTCCAACCCGAAGGCCACACCCATGAGCTGGGTGAAGTAGATGATGGGCAAGTCAAAGATTTCCCCACATGCCTTCTCAATCTGCTTCTGACGGGAGTCCAGATTGACCTGGCACAAAGGGCAGGCCACGACAATCGCTTCCGCGCCCACCGCTTTGGCATCGCGCAGCACCTTACAGCTCATCTCCAGGGCAGTGGGCAGCTGGGTGAGGCCCAGCGAGCCGCCACAACACTCCGTTTTGTAGGACCAATCCAGGGGCGACGCGCCCAACACCTCCACCAGGCGGTCCATGCTGGTGGGGTACTCGTAATCCTCCACCTGGGTGAGTCGTGGTGGCCGGGTGAGAAGACAGCCGTAATAGCAGACTACCTTCAGATCATTCAGGGGCCTGGTCACTCTCTTGGCCACCTGGCTGTACCCCACGCGCTCGATGATGGTAGTCAACAAGTGATCTACCTGCAGGTCTGTGCTGGGTAGATAGTCGGTGCGCGCTCTCACCTGCGCGGCCAAGGGCTCGTCCTCGGCCACGTTGTGCACAGCAGCCCGGAAACGCTGGAAACACGAAGGACAGGGAATGGTCACGTATGAGTGCCCCTCTCGTTCCACCTGGGCCAGGGTGCGTAAGGGCAACTCCGTGGCCAGCACACGATCGGTGGAGTGGGCCGGAGTAGTGCCACAGCAACACCAGCCTTTCGGCTCCTGCAACGTCCAGCCCAGGGCCTCCATCACCGCCAGGGTGGACAGGTGATATTCTTTGGACGTGCCATGCAAACTACAGCCCGGGTAATAGGCGATGGTCTGGGGCTCCGTCACCGGCGGGGAAACGGGACCCCCTTTGGGCGGTTTGCCCCAGCTGGGAATAGGACTCAGCCTGCCACGGCGGAACATGTGGAGGGCGATGCCCATGTCCTCGGCGAAGAGCTTGAAATCCAACTTCCCCCGCAAGAACTGGCGCACGTACAGCTCGCCCATCATGCCCGGCTCATACATTCTACCCAAAAGACCGATTTCGCGCAAAGTGGCCTTGTAGAAATCGGTCACAGCGGGCACCTGCGGTTTAATCCCCTCTCGTTGGGCCATGATGCGAAACACATCCATGATGGCCGTGATATTGATGCCCTGGGGACAGCGGGTGGCGCAGGTCTCGCACATGGCGCAGAGCCAGATGGTTTTGGAATTGAGTATCAGGTCCTTCTGGCCAAGCTGGGCCGCGCGCAGGAGTTGGTTGGGCGTCAGGTCGAAATGCTCGGCCACGGGACAGCCGGCCGTGCACTTTTTGCACTGATAGCACAGGTAGACGTTTTCGCCGCATTCTTCCTGGATGTGGTGAGCTAAATCGGTTTTAAGTTCCGTGAGCATGATTCATCCCTCACTTACACCACGGCCTCGAACAGCGCTTCCACCTTGGCCAGCACCTGTTCGTCCCGATAATGCTGAAGCTGTATGGCCCTGTTAGGGCATTCGGCGGCGCAGATGCCGCAGCCCTGACAGGCGGCAGGTGAGATTTCCGACACCCCCGGAATGCCACCCACTCCCCGCCGCTCGTGATTGATGCGCGGCACGCCATAGGGACAGACGCGCACACATATCAGACAACCGGTACACCTCTCCTCGTCCACCGTGGCCACCACGCCCCCCACCTGCAACGCCTCCTGGGAGAGGATGGTGGCGGCACGGGCTGCCGCCGCTTGCGCCTGGGCGATGCTTTCGTTCAGAGTTTTGGGATAGTGCGCCGTCCCGCAGAGGAACAAGCCCTCGGCCGGGAAGTCCACCGGGCGCAGTTTGACATGCGCTTCCAGAAAGAAGCCCTCGGTCGTGCAGGAGCACTTGAGCAGCCTGGCCAGCTCTTCGCTACCTGCCGCCGGCACCATCGCCTCGGAGAGAACCAACAGGTCCGGGGTCAAAGTGAGGGACATCTGCAAGGCCGGTTCGTGCACCACCACCCGCAAGCCATCGCCGGCAGCGCTCACCTCCGGCTTGTGCGCGTCGTCATAGCGAATGAAAATGACGCCTCTGCGCCGCGCCTCGGTGTAAAACGCCTCGTTGAAGCCGTAAGTGCGCATCTCTTTGAAAAGGACATACACCTGGCAGGCCGGGTTCAGTTCCTTGATTTTGAGAGCGTTTTTGACCGCCACATTGCAACAGACGCGGCTGCAGTAAAAGGGAACGCTTTCGTCCTCATCCCAGGGGCCAACGCACTGGATCATCACCACGGAATGACAATCCGCCGCTTGCCATTCGCCGTTCGCGATTCGTTTCTCCAGCTCTCCCTGGGTCAATACCCGCTCATCCTCTCCCAGCAGATAAGCGCGGCCTCGTCGTTCCTGCGCGCCGGTAGCCACGATGGTCACCCCGTGCTCCAGCAGCCGCTGCCGCGGATCATCCCGGCTGGCGATGGTGGTCCGGAAATTGCCCACGAACCCCGCATGTTTGACCACTTCGTGGCCGGTGATGACCTCGATGTTCTCATGGGTCTGCACCTTCTCCACCAGCTCTTGCAGGAAAGCTCGCGGATCGGAGCCGTCGGCTGTGTAGTAGATGTCGCGCAGACGCCCGCCCAGCTCTCGCTCCCGCTCTAACAGGTAGACCCCGAACCCCTGTGCGGCCAGGTTTAGAGCTGCGGTCATGCCGGCCACTCCGCCGCCGATGACCAGAGCCCGGTGATTGATGGACTGGGGCGCGGTGTGCAGGGGCATCAGCAGGCGAGCGCGAGCTACGGCCATGCGGGTCAGGTCTTTGGCCTTGGCCGTGGCGGCCTGAGGTTCGTTGCTGTGAACCCAGGAGTCCTGATCGCGGATATTGGCCATCTCGAAGAGATAGGGGTTCAACCCGGCCTGGCGGATGGTATCGCGGAAGATGGGCTCGTGAGTGCGCGGTGTGCAGGCGGAGACGATGACGCGGTTCAGTTTGAACTCCTCAATGCGCTCCTGGATGAGCTTCAGCGAGTCGACAGAGCAGGTATAAGTAGTGTTTTCAGCGTGAACCACGCCAGGCAGGGTCTTGGCGTACTCCACCACCTCTTTCACGTCCACTACTCCGGCGATGTTGTTCCCGCAACTGCAGATGAAAATCCCGATGCGCGGCTCCTCGTCCGGGGCCAGTTCGATCTCCGGCGGGTAAACTTTCTCCTCCACCAGCATGCCCCGCGCCGGGCCGATGACGCTCAGGGCAGCGGCTGCCGCGCCAGAAGCCTCGGTAACGCTTTCGGGGATGTCCTTGGGCTGGGCGAAAGCACCGCATACGTACACCCCTGGTCGGGTTGTTTCCACCGGATGGAAGGGAGAGGTGCGACAAAAGCCCCGCTCGTCCAATTGGATGCCCACCGTCTGGGCCAGCTTCCGGGCCTCGGAGGGAGGTTCCAGCCCCACGCTGAGGACGACCATATCAAAGCGCTCGTTATGCAGTTGACCGTCCTCGGTCTGATACTGAAACAGGAGGTCCCTGGTCTGGGGGTCTTCCTTCAGGGCCGAGAGACGACAGTGCGTGTATTTGATGCCCTTCTGCCTGGCGCGCTCGAAGTAGCTATCGAAGCCCTTGCCGAAGGCCCGCATGTCCATCTGGAAGATATGGCACTCCAGCCCCGGCACGTGCTCCACGGCCAACATGGCCTCCTTGGTAGCGTACATGCAGCACACAGAGCTACAGTAGTCGTGCTCCTGGTCCCGAGAACCCACGCATTGTAACCAGGCGATACGTCGCGGCTCTTTGTGATCCGAGGGTCGGATGATGTGTCCTCCCGTGGGTCCGGAGGCCGATAGCAGCCGTTCGAACTCGATGCTGGTGACCACGTTGGCATAGCGTCCGTAGCCCAGTTCGGGGGATAGCGCGGCGTTGTAGACCTGATAGCCGGGGGCCAGGATGACCGCTCCGACCTGCAACTCCTCCTGGCGGTCAACATCGTCGTAATTGATGGCTCCCCGCTGGCAGGCAATGGCACACTCGCCACACTCCGAACAAACGCCACAATCCAGGCAGCGGCTCGCCTCGGCCAGGGCCATGCTCTCGGTGTACCCCATATCCACTTCCAGGAAGCGCTCCACTCGCTCCTTGAGGGGCAACAGCACCCGCGGCATGCGGGGTTGGGGCTTCACCTCACCGCGCCGGACCTTTTCCTCTGCTTCTTCTTTGGTCCACTTGGCCACCGGCGGGGCGGAAGAGGGTTGCTTCAACGGCTCGCCGCGCAGGTAACGATCAATGGAAATCGCTGCCTGGTGGCCGGTGGCGATGGCATTGATGATAAACCCGGCGCCGGGGGTCTTGCCTGGACCGGCAAAAATGCCCGGATGGTGAGTGGCCAGCGTCTCCGGATCGCCCACGTAGGCATCGGGCGGGCAATCCATGTGCCACAGGTCCGACGACTGACCCAGGGCGCGGATGACGGTATCCACCTCCAAGATGAACTCGGTGCCCGCGACGGGGACCGGGCGACGTCGCCCGCTCTCGTCAAGCTCGCCGGGCTGCGTGCGCACGCATTCCAGGCCGACGACCTTGCCCTCCCGCCCCAGGATGCGGCTGGGCGCGGTCTGGGATAGTATCTTGACCCCCTCCCTTTCCGCCTCATCCATCTCCCAACGATAGGCGGGCAACTCATCTCGCGTGCGGCGATACACCAGGTACACTTCTTTGGCCCCCAGGCGGAGGGAGGTGGTAGCCGCGTCCACGGCGGTGATGCCTCCACCGATAACCGCCACCCGCTCGCCCACCTGGTCGAACTTGCCCAGGTGCACCTCGCGCAGCATGGTGATGGCCGAGAGAACGCCTTCCAGGTCCTCCCCCTCGATGTTCAGCCGGGGCTGGGCGAAGGTACCCACGGCCAGATACACGGCGTTGTAACCCCGTTCCAGAAGCTTCAATGGGTCGCGGATAGGGGTGTTGAGCCGGATGTCTACCCCCAGGGCGCGGATGTCCTCAATATCGCGCCGTAGGGCGTCTTTCGGCAGGCGGTGTTCGGGGATGCCCACCCGCATCATCCCCCCGGCCACGGGCAGGGCCTCGAAGACGGTCACGCCATAGCCCATTTTCACCAGGTCTTGGGCAGCGGTGAGTCCCGCCGGGCCACTGCCGACGATGGCCACCCATTCGGGCCGGGTGTAGGGGACGGCCTCCGATGGGGTTGTGTAACCGAGGTAAATGCGGTCGGTGACGAAGCGTTTGAGGGCCTGGATGGCCACCGGCTCGTCAATGAGGCGGCGGTTGCAGCGGCCCTCGCAGGGGTGATGGCAGGTGCGGCCACAGACGGTGGGGAAGGGTATGCGCTCGCGGATCAGACGCAGGGCATCGGCATAGCGTCGTTGCCGGATGAGGGCAATGTAGCCCTGCGCGCTGACGCCGGCCGGACAGGCATCGGTACACGGGGCGCGTCCCTTTTTCTCGATGACGAAGGCACTGGGCACGCCCTGGGGATAGGGTTGATAAATCGCCTTGCGCTGACCCAGACCCTCGTTGAACTCATCGGGTCTGGTGACGGGACATGCCGCGGTACAATCACCACAGGCGGTGCACTTATCCACGTCCACGTAGCGCGCGCGGCGAAGCACAGTGGCAGTGAAATTCCCCGCCTGGCCGCGCAGAGACAGCAACTCGGCATTGGTGATCAATTCGATATTGCGATGGCGGCCAGCTTCCACCAACTTGGGCGACAGGATGCAGATGGAGCAGTCATTGGTAGGAAAAGTCTTGTCTAACTGAGCCATCCTGCCGCCAATGGCCGGTGACTTCTCGACCAGATAGACCTTGATGCCGGAGTCGGCCAGGTCCAAGGCCGCCTGCACACCGGCAATCCCTCCGCCGACTACCAGCGCTGCACCAATGGGCGATCGTTTTTCTTCACTCATCATCACCAACCCCTGCTTTGAGCATGGACTGGCGTTCGGCGGCGTGGGAGTATATCGTTTGGTGATGTCAGCATCAACGGGCGAGCGATGCTACCGCCAACAGGTCTCGTTGTATGACGGGGTGTGAACACCAGCTAACGAAAACCGCTCTCAAATCAGCATCCGCACTCGCTCCAGCAGTTCCATCACATTGAGCCCCATTTTTTCGATGTAATCCTCAACTCCCAAATCCTCGGCGGGTCTGCCGGAGAGACAGGTTAACATTATCACCGGAATGTCCGCCAGTTGAGGATCCTGCTTGAGCCTTTTGTACACTTCGAAGCCATCCATGACGGGAAGAACCACATCCAGGATGATCAGGTCGGGCTTCTCCGTCCGGGCCTTTTCCAGCCCCTCCTGCCCGTTAAAGGCTACGGCCACCTGGTAAAAGTTGCCCAGCAACGTGCTGGTCGCTTCCACGAAGTCAGCATCGTCATCAATGAGAAGAATTTTGGCTTGCGGTTGCATCCTTCGTCCTTTTCCAGGTGCACATTCCTCGACCATACCGGGATTCAGTCCCATCGCGGCCGGGGCGTCTTCCCGCAGGATGTGCTCCGTCAGGCTTCCCGATGCTGCACCAGCCTGCGGGCGGCGGGTCACACCGGTCACAGACCCGGCGGGGACAGGAAAGCGATTTCGGCAAGAGTCCGGTAGCAAGGGCCTGACAGCGGGATAATCAACCGGGCAGCCTGACGAAGCGATAAAGCAGATCATCCGTTGGCCGGTCAGGACAACACACGCCTAGCCGGCCAACTTCTTGAGCAGCACTTCTACGCGATGGAGTACCTCGAAGGGTTGAATGGGCTTCTCCAGGTAGTCCTGGACATCAAGAGCCAAACCCGTCTCCAATTCATAGCGGCGGCGGCTGGCATCCTCCCGTACCGAAGTGAGAATAATAATGGGCAACTTGGCATAGCGAGGATTCTCCCGCAGCTCGCGCACGACGGCGAACCCGTCTTTCTTGGGCATAAGGAGGTCCAGAATCACCAGGTCGGGCATATCCTCCCTTATCTTTTCCAGACACTCCACCCCATCGCGGGCGGTTCCGACCTCATAGGGCTGCGCTTCCAAGACAGGCGTGATGGCCTCCAGGATGTCGGGATCATCGTCAACAACCAGGATTTTGGCTTTCTTTTCCATAGGTTTCCTCCTTTGCTCACGTATAATTCGCGGCTCCGGTCCTCCTGCAGGTTGCGCTCTGATCATCAGCGAGCCTGGTGTAACCGGCTTTGCTGAAACCCGAGTACAGTGCCCAGGGATGATCCCTGCCCCCGCTGGAGGATCACGCAAGTGTCTTACGCATTACACAATGGGTCGTGGCAGGAGCTTGGCCTCTTCGGCGATCACGGGAACAATCTCTTCCCAGGCTACGGCCATGATGTGCACGCCGCGCACGCCGGGGATGTCTCGCAGTTGCTCAATGGTCTCTACGCAGATTTTCACCCCCTCTTCCTTGGCATCCTTGGCTTGTTCCATGCGTTTGACTATCTCGTCGGGAACACTCAGGCCGGAAACGTATTTCTGCATGTAGCGGGCCATACCGATGGACTTGATGGGTATGAGTCCGGCCAGGATGTAGACCTTCTCATCCAATCCCTGATCGCGGACCATCTGCATCCACTGGGCGAACTTTTTCACATCGAAAACGCCCTGGGTCTGGATGAAATCGGCTCCGGCTTCCACTTTCATCGCCAGCCGCGCCACGCGGAACTCGAAGGGATCGGCGTAGGGGTTAGCCGCCGCGCCGATGAACAGCGGGACCTCGCTGGTAACCTTGTCACCACTGAGGAACGTCCGCTGATCACGCATATCGCGCACCATCCGGATCAACTGCATGGAGTCGAGATCGTAGACGTTCTTGGAAGTGGGATGGTTACCGAATTTCTGATGGTCACCGGACAGGCAGAGAAGATTTTGCACCCCCAGAGCCACCGCGCCCAGAATATCACTCTGCATGGCAATCCGGTTCCGGTCGCGGCAGACCATCTGCATGACCGGGTCCAGCCCGATTTCTTTCAGGATGCCGCAAGCTGCCAGGCTGCACATCCTGACCACAGCGGTCTGATTGTCGGTGACGTTTATAGCATCACAGCAATTTCTCAACACCTCAGCCTTACGACGGATGAACTCGGCGCTTCCCCCCTTGGGCGGCCCCAGCTCAGCAGTCACGGCGAAGTATCCCTCTTCCAGAACTCGCTCCAGATTGCTTCCACTTTTCATGTTCTATTCTCCCTCTCCTCTTTCGGTTCTTTCCAGCCGCTTAGGCAGGGTGAAGGTGAACCTGGTGCCGGGTTGGCCTTCCTCGTAGGGACTTTCTACCCAGATCTTGCCCTGGTGAGCTTCTATAATCTTTCGGACTATGGAGAGCCCCAGGCCAGACCCTTTTTCCTCTACGTTGCGGCCCCGGTAGAAGCTGTCGAAGATGCGGGGCAGGTCCTCGGCGGGAATGCCGATACCGTTGTCGGTCACCTCTCCCCGGATGTGATCTCCTTCGTCCTTCAGTTTCAGATGCACCCACCCTCCGGCCGGAGTGAATTTGACAGAGTTGCTTAGCAGGTTGGTAAACACTTGTCGCAGACGGCTGGCAGAACCCTCGATCTCGGGCAAGTCGTCGGGGATTTCCACCCTTATGTCCATCTGCTTCTCTTTGGCGGCAATGCGAATGTCATCCAGGGACATGCGAACCACATCGGCCAAGGAGACTTTTTCCACGTGGGATACTATCTCGGTGGTATCGGCCCGCGAGATGTCCAAGAGATTGCTCATCAGGTTACCCAACTCTTTGATGCGCTGGCTGCTCCGTTCCAGCCACTGTTTCTGCTTAGCCGTGAGTTCGCCGGTGAACCCGCCGAGCATGACCTGGAGATAGCTATCCACGGCGGCCAGAGGCGATTTCAGCTCGTGGGACAGAATGGATAGCACGTAGGTCATCGTCTCGGTGGTGCTTCCCAGGCGCGAGGAGATGATCAGCGCCAGTTGTTTCATGAGATGGTAACCCAGGTGAGGATTCTTGTCCAGCAAATCGCGCAGACCCGCGCTGTCTATGCGGATGACGGTGGTCGGCTCCAGACACACTGCCGACCGGCCATAGGCGTAATCTTCCCCTATCAGGGAGGAGTAGCCAAAGCCATCACCTTTGGTCAAGACCTGCACCGTGGTTCGCCTGGATGCTCCGTGGGGGCCCAGACGAAGGTCTTTCTCCACGCCGACTCTTCCCGATTCGACGATGTAGAAGTATTTCGCCTCGTCCCCCTCTTTGACGATGAAGTCGCCAGCCTCGTAGCTCATTTCTTGACTCAGGGGGGCGAGCATTTGCAGCTCGTCGTCGTTGAACTCCCCGAATATGCGAAACTGTTTCAAGCGCGAGACTGGTACCATAATCAACCTCTTTTCGTGCTTGCGTTACGCCCGGGGTGCAACCTCCTGCAACTTCAGGTCCTCGCGGACGATGCGTCGGGTTCCACCGTGACGGGCTTTGGACCAATCCTTGGCCGGTCTGAGCTTGGTCATCAGGTCCAGCCGGCCCAGGGCCTTGAGCCGATCGTATATCAGATGCCAGGCGCAATCGGTCTCCGGGTCAACTTCGCATTTGCCGTTCTGGGAGCCGCCGCAAGGGCCGTGGAGCAAGCTCTTGGCGCAGCGGCTGATGGGGCACACCCCACCGGTGAGATATAGAACACAATCGCCGCAGGCCTGGCAGCGCTCATCCCATACCCCCTGCTCAACGGGCTGGCCCAGGAAGGTGGTGTTCAGCCCGGGCAGGGTGAGTTTGCCGGGAAACTGCTCGTTCATGGTCTGCACGCCGATGCCACAGGCCAGGGAGATCACCACATCGGCCTCTTGGACCAGTTCAGCCACCTCTTCGTTGAACTCGTACTCGCACTGGCGCTGCACCGTGGCCTCGACGAATTCCTTGTTCTGACCATCCAGTTTGGTGGCCATGCGCAGGGCAGAGGCCAACGTACCGACTTCCTTCTCCCCGCCAGCAAAACAGATGGTGACACAGGTCCCACAGCCGAGAATCAGCACTTTCTGATAATCGGCGATCATGCTCTTGATTTCGTCAAGAGGCTTCTGTTCAGCTATTATCATTGGGTTACCTCCATTGGAGAAGATCTTTATGTTCGCAATGATTCTTTGGTATCTTCTCAATAATTTGGGGTAGGGGCAGGTCTTGCACCTGCCCGCCTGGGCGACCGCAAGGGTTCGCCCCTACATTTTGAGAAGATACGTTCTTTGTATTGGTTTACCGCCGAGAAGGCGGAGACCGCCGGGACGACAGCCCGTAGGGCGCGTTTCCATACGCGCCGTCAATGGCTATGGAAAAGACGCCCTACTTTATAAGGGGGTTCTTCCCCAGGGCGCGGACGCGCTCCACCACCTCCTGAGCGAGGCGGGGCACAGTCCCCCACTCGGCGCTGGGCACATCATATAGCGCCAAACGGTCGCCGCCGAGGCCCACCTGATCCAGTACTTCCTTGACAAACTGGACCTTGCCCTGGATGCGATTGGCTGCCTTCTCCGT
>JACIWR010000090.1 GCA_014360845.1 Anaerolineae bacterium | reverse complement strand
CGAAGGATGCGGGACTTGTTCCTGAATCATCCTTCGACTACGTTCGTCCTTCCGCTGCCGCTCCGGGACTCACTCCGCTCAGGATGATTCGACTACGTTCGTCCCTCCGCTGCCGCTTCGGGACTCACTCCGCTCAGGATGACCACGGCTCAGACTTCGGAAGGCTGACTAGCGACGGGTGCCGCTTTCTTTGAGATTCTGGGCGATGATCTCAGCCTCGAGAAATATCATCTCCAAGGGCGAGGCCGGTTTCCGCCGCTTCTTCTCCTCTTCCTCGTCAGCGGTTTCTTTCGACTCCACATCCGGTGAAACAGGAGGCCGCTGTTCGACCGGAGCTGCGGTCTCCTCTGCACGCTCGCTCACAGCCCATCCTCCTACCAATCCAGCACTGCAACCCCCCAGCTGGACAGGCAATGTCCATCACTTGCGCTTCTTAAATATCGGCCAGCCAGACCTCTGCATCAACGCGATCCAAAAGCCGACCCAGACCACCGGGAACAGGATCATGCTCGCGGTGCGCCCCGCCACATAGAACATGTATTCGCTCATAATCAAAGGTAGCAGGAAAATCAGCAGCCAGCCCCACAGGGGAATCCAGGTGAATTTGCGCGGCAGCTCTTCCTGAGATTGGGCCGGTTTCTGGGTTTGGCGTGTAGTTTTCTTTTTCTTCTTGCTTTTAGCCATAAACTTATCTCAACTCCGTCTCTATTCGGCCCCTGCCCCGGCTCCATCCCCTACTGGCAGGGGATGGAGCCGCAGGAAAGGGGCATCTCTCCCCTCCCCCGGTCAATTGACCGCCGGCAGGTTGCGCGTGGCCACTACATCCACGCCGGTGCCCAAAGCGTTCTCCAGCACCACCTGACCTATCTTCACGGGAGCCTGTAGTTCTACCTTGCGCAACTCGGCCAGTAAGTCAAAGACCCGGGGCTTGGGGAAAGGAGCCGCGGTGCATACGGGCACCAAGGGATGCACCCCGCCTCGCACCTTCACGGTAGTGGGTACCATTCGCCGTGGATCCGTCAACTCATTCTCGGCGTACTCTATTCCCTTTTTGCACTGGTTGCCATCTACTTTAATCAACGTCTTGCCCTCGTGAGTAACCTCCAACGTGCAACCCACGGGGCAGGTGATGCAGATCATTTTCGTGACTTCTTCAGCCATAATCCACTCTCCTTCGACTCCACAGCTCAGGACAAGTCCGTCAACGCCTGACCACGCGCACGGTCAGCGTATCGGCCTTCTGCACGGCGTCGTAAGCCTTCTGCGGGATGTCCACGGTGACCATCTCCCCTGGACGCACGTAGCGCTGGGACTTGCGGGTCACCAGATTCTCGCCGTCCAGGACCTCCACCCACACCTTTTCCTCGATGGGCTTGATGACGCGCATCTGCAGCCGCTGGTCCGATTCGGCCAGGCTCTCCTTGTCCATCACGTGGGGCACAATATAGCGGATGTTGTCCCCCGGTTGCAGTTTGACCTGGCGAGCCGTGCGCTTACGCTCGGCGATGGCGAACTTGGCGGCGCTGCGCCCGGCCAGGAAACCGGCCTCGGTCACCCAGTCTACCAGGTCGTAGACGTGCACCACGTTGCCCGCAGCGAAGATGCCCGGCACGCTGGTCTGCATGCCTTCATCCACGTAGGGACCGCCTGTCACCGGGTCTAAAGCCACTCCTGCCTTGCGGGATAGCTCGTTCTCCGGAATCAAGCCCACGGAGAGAAGCAGGGTATCACAGGGTATGATCTCCTCCGTGCCGGGGATGGGTTGCCACTTTTCATCCACCTGAACCGCTTCCACGGCCTCCACCCGTCGGTTGCCCAGAATGCGGCTGACGGTGTGGCTCAGTTGCAGGGGGATGTCCCAATCCAGCAAGCACTGCACGTAGTTGCGGGTCAGGCCGGTGAGGAAGGGCATAATCTCCAGCACGCGCTCCACCTTCGCTCCCTCGAAAGTCAGGCGGCGGGCCATGATCATCCCGATGTCGCCGGAGCCCAGGATGACGAAGCGATTGCCGGGCATGTAGCCCTCGATATTCACGAAGCGCTGGGCGGTGCCGGCGGTGTACACACCTGCGGGCCTGGTGCCGGGAATGCGAATCTGCGCGCGAGTACGCTCGCGGCAACCCATGGCCAGGACGATGGCCCGCGCGTCCAGTTCGGCGAAGCCCGACCATTTGCTGATGGCATAGATGTGTCGCGCCGGGGTGATGTCCAGCACCATGGCGTCGAGCAGAGTTTCCACCCCCAGCTCTTCCACCTGATCAATGAAGCGCTGCGCATAAGCGGGGCCGGGGAGGTCCTCCTTGAAAATCTCGACCCCGAAGCCATTGTGGATGCACTGTTGCAGGATGCCGCCCAGTTCCTTCGCCCGTTCGATGATCAACACATCTTCAGCGCCCGTCTTCTTAGCCTCGATGGCCGCCGCCAGGCCTGCCGGACCACTGCCTATGACCACTACATCGTACTTTTGCTTCAGCATCTCTACCCCTCCACGTCCTTAGTGGGCCGAGCGAGGAACTCCGAGCCGGGCCCCTTCTTAGTCACCTCGAGCATGGAGACACCCAGCTCGCGGGCCAGGATCTCCACCACCCGTGGGGTATCGAAACCACCCTGGCAGCGCCCGGTACCCAGCCAGGTGCGGCGCTTAATGGCGTCGTAGGTACGAGCCGGAATCGGAGCGTGGATCTCGGCCACGATCTCACCCTCGGTCACACTCTCGCATCGGCAGACGATACGCCCGTAGCGGGGATCGTTACGGATCAGAATCTTCTGCTCCTCCGGCGACAGGTCGCGGAAGCGAGGTCGCGCCGGGCGGATGGGGTCCCAATCCCGTTTCTCCTCCAGCTTCTCCCCGGCGTCTTTGAGCAGCTCCACCACGCGCTGGGCGATGGCCGGGGCCGAGGTCAGGCCCGGTGACTCAATGCCGCCCAGGTTGACGAAACCCTGCACCTTGGCCGGTATCTCAATGATATAATCCTTGTTGTAATTCACGCCAGGGGTTTCACAGGGCGCGTTGCCACCGGGGCGTAATCCGGCGAAAACGGCAATCACGTGCCGCAAGTCCAGCTTGGGCACCAGTTTGCGCGCTCCCTGCCAGACCTCTTCCAAACCATCCCGGGTCACCGAGCGGTCTTCCTTGTCCTCAATCTCCTGGGCATTAGGCCCGATGATGGTGTTGCCATGCAGGGTCGTGGTGACCAAAATGCCTTTGCTGATGGGAGTGGGCACCGGGAACAAGACGTTGTTGATAGTTATCTCCGCCCGATCGAAGACGTAGTATTCGCCCTTGCGCGGGGTGATTTTGAACTCCGGTCGCACGCCGGCCTTGTGCATCACCACGTCGGAGTAGAGCCCGGCGCAGTTGATGGCCCAGCGACAGCCAAAAGTGCCGCGGTTGGTCTTCACGGCCACGATGCGGTTGCCTTCCATGACAAAATCCTCGAAGGCAGTCTCCAGCATCAAGGTCACACCGTTCATCACCGCGTTCTCGGCGGCGGCGATGACCACGGCAAAGGGATCGCAAATCCCACCAGTAGAGGCCCACAGCGCGCCACTGACTTCGGGGTTGATGTTGGGTTCGCGGCGGCGCACCTCGTCGCCGGAGAGCATGATCATCCCCGGCACACCGTTCTTCACCCCTCGCTCCCACAATTCATCCAATAGCGGCACTTCTTCATCGCCAATAGCCACTACGTAGTCACCACGTCGCTCAAAAGGAAAATTCAACTCGCCGGCCAGGGTATCCCACATTTTATTGCCGGCCACATTCATTATCGCTTTCAGACTACCCGGTACGGGGTCATAACCAGCGTGGACGATGGCCGTGTTAGCCGAGCTGGCCCCCATGCCCACATCCGCGTCCTTCTCGATGAGCAAAATGTCCAACTTGTAGCGAGAGAGGAAGCGGGCAATCATGGAGCCGACCACGCCAGCCCCGATGATTATCACATCGTAGTTTTTCTTAGCCATATCCTAATTCCCCTTCTCACTTCTGTCCTCACGCATGGAGTTACCTAGAAGTTTCATTGAAAAGGGAAGACCCCTGGCGGAAGTCTTCCCTTTTCGCCTCGTGCATAGGATGCGGTGTGCGAAGGCACAACACCATCCGTGGGGATTCTGGAAGCCAAGCGAATACGCCCGGCCAGTTACCTTATTCCAGCCAGCCGAAGGTGCGCTCGACGGCCTTGAGCCAGCCCTTGTACAGCTTGGCCCGGGTCTCGGCGTCCATCTTGGGCTCCCAGGTCTTGTCCACACCCCAGTTCTTGCGCAGGTCTTCCAGGTTGTCCCAGAAGCCAACGGCCAGACCGGCGGCGTAGGCCGCACCCAGTGAGGTGGTCTCGGCCACGGTGGGGCGTACAACCGGCACACCCAGGATGTCTGCCTGGAACTGCATGAGCAGCTCGTTGTAGACCATGCCGCCGTCCACCTTGAGGGCAGCCAGTTTCACGCCGGAGTCCTTCTCCATGGCGTCCAGCACCTCACGGGTCTGGTAGGCGGTGGCCTCCAGGGCAGCGCGGCAGATGTGGTACTTGTTGATGAAGCGGGTCAGGCCGACGATCACGCCGCGGGCGTCGCTCTTCCAGTAGGGCGCGAAGAGGCCGGAGAAGGCAGGCACGAAGTAGATGCCGCCGCTGTCCTCTACCTGCTTGGCGTAATCCTCGATGTGCTTCGAGAAGTCGAAGAACTTCAGGTTGTCGCGCAGCCACTGCACCAGTGCGCCGGTGATGGCGATGGAGCCCTCCAGGCAGTACACGGCCGGCGCATCGCCCATCTTGTAACCCAGCGTGGTCAGCAGACCGCTCTTGCTGGGCACGGGCTTGGTGCCGGTGTTGAGCAGCATGAAGCAGCCGGTACCGTAGGTGTTCTTCGCCTCGCCGGGGCTGAAGCAGGTCTGGCCCACCAAAGCCGCTTGCTGGTCACCCAGGTCGCCACACACCGGGATCTCGGTGCCGAAAGGTCCATCCTTGGGCGTGTAGCCGTAGATCTTGGGGTCACTGGAGGGGCGGATCTCCGGCAGCATCTGGCGCGGGATGCCCAGGATGTCCAGAATCTCCTGATCCCAGTCCAGGGTCTCCAGGTTCATGAGCATGGTGCGGCTGGCGTTGGACACGTCGGTCACGTGCGCGCCACCTTTGGGCCCACCAGTCAGCCACCAGATCTCCCAGGTGTCAATGTTGCCGAAGATGGCATCGCCCTTCTCCGCCGCCTCGCGGACGCCCGGCACGTTGTCCAGGATCCACTTGATCTTGGGGCCGGAGAAGTAGGTCGCCAGGGGCAAACCGACCTTGGGGCGGAAGCGGTCCTGACCGCCATCCTTGGCCAGCTCATCGCAGATGTCCTTGGTGCGGGTGCACTGCCAGACGATGGCGTTGTAGTAGGGCTTGCCGGTGTTCTTGTCCCAGACGATGGTGGTCTCGCGCTGGTTGGTCACGCCGATGGCCGCGATGTCGTTGGGATCAATGCCGTTCTTCTCCAGAGCGGCCTTGATCACCTGCTGGGTGCGCTCCCAGATCTCCATCGGGTCGTGCTCAACCCAGCCGGGCTGCGGATAAATCTGCTCGTGCTCCAACTGATGCACGCTGACCACCTGTCCGGCGTGGTCAAAAACCATGAATCGGGTGCTGGTCGTACCTTGGTCAACTGCCGCTGCGTACTTCTTCGCCATTTCTAGTTCTCCTTTCTTTCTGTTTTCTTCACCATTGAATCCAGAGCTTACTCTGCTCCCAAACCATTAGATCACGCTTTCTCCCGCGCCATCTCAGCCATAGTACGAATGAGCAAGTACGAGGAGGTCGCGCCCGGGTCTTGATGGCCAATGCTTCGCTCTCCCAGATAGCTGGCCCGGCCCTTCATGGCTAGCATGGGAATGGTGTCTTTCATTCCCTTCTCGGCCGCGGCGGTTGCTCGTTCCAGAGCCTCCAAGGTATCAGCCCCACTGTCCAAAGCCTCCCGCATAGCCGTCACCGCGGGGTCTATGGCATCAATCATGGTCTTCTGGCCCGGCTTGGACTTGCCGCGCATCATCACCCCTTTGAGGGCCGCATCCAGCGCAGCCAGGACATCTTCAGCCGTCAGCTCATACTTACCCGCCAGGGCCATTCCAGCTTGCATGAAGGCCGTGCCATAGAGAGGGCCGCCTGCGCCCCCTACGCTGGACACCAGAGCCATGCCCGATGTCTTGAGAATGGTACCGGCGTCCTTGTCCTCCACGGAGGGCAACTTTTTCAGGATGTTCTGGAATCCGCGGTCCATATTGATGCCGTGGTCAGCATCACCAATGGCCGAATCCAGTTCGGTCAGGTACTCTTTGTTCTCGTGAAGCACATCCGCCGAGCGGCGCAGGAACTCTAGAACGTCAGCAGTAGTGATTGGCATGTAAACGTACTCCCTCTACATTCCCCAACGCAATCCAGGGGTCTTGACCGGCGCATCCCACAGCTCGATCATCTCGTCGTCCATCTTGAGCAGGGTGATGGAGCAGCCCTGCATCTCCAGCGAGGTGATGTACGGGCCAATGAGATTGCGAACGATCTTCAGCCCCTTCTTCTCGCAAATCTCATGGAGTTTGCGGTAGATGATGAGGAGCTCGATGGCCGGAGTGCCACCCATGCTGTTCACGAAGGCCAGTACCCGATCGCCAGCCTTGAAGGGCGGATCCTCCAAAGTGACATCAACCCACTCTTCCTTGTCCTCGTCCCACTCTCGCACTGTGCGGGTGTAGGCCGGGTCCTCGATGATGGAGAGAGCCAGCATCTCGGTGATCTCATCGGCGGTTTTGATTTTCATGCGCTGCCGACCAGGCTCACCGTGGATGCCGATACCGATCTCCATCTCGTCCTCGGCCAACTCGAAGGTGGGTTTGCCGGCCATAGGCACTGTACAGGGGGTCAGGGCCATGCCCATGCTGCGACCATTGATGTTGACCCTGCGGCACAGATCAGCCACCCTCTTCAGGTCATAGCCCTTCTCTGCCGCAGCGCCGCAGATTTTCTCCGCCAACACTGTAGTGCCCACGCCACGCCGGCCCTGGGTGTAGAGGCTGTCCTTCACGGCCACGTCATCATCAATGAGGATGCTGAGCACCCGGATGCCTTCCGCACGGGCCATATCGGCGGCCATCTCGAAGTTCATAATGTCGCCGCTGTAGTTCTTGACGATGTGCAACACGCCCGCGCCACCGTTCACCATCTTGGTGGCTTCCAGCATCTGGTCCGGGGTTGGTGAGGTGAAGACCTCGCCGGGGCAGGCCGCATCCAGCATACCCACGCCAACGAAGCCGCCGTGCATCGGTTCGTGGCCGCTGCCACCGCCGGAGATGACGGCTACCTTGTTTTTCACCGGGGCATCGGCGCGATAGACGAAGTTGGGGTCAAAGTGCACCTTGACCAGGTCCGGGTAGGCCAGGGCCATACCCTCCAGTTCTTCTTTGACCACATCTTCTGGCTTGTTAATCAATTTTTTCACAGCTTCGCCTCCTTCTCCTTGGGCGAATTTGATATGGGGAGGGAAAGAGACAACCCACCTCCCTTCCCTCCCCGCGATGATCTAGACCTAGACTCTGGCGCGTTCTCGCCTTACGACCGGCCGATTAGACTATTCCTTGGCCAGGAAAGGTGTCACGAACCAGTCGTAGGTGAAGACGCCGATGACCGCGCCGATTAGTGGACCAATGATAGGTGCCACCAACCAGTAGAGGCCGCTGAAGAGCCCCTGGGTGCCAACGAGCAAACCGAAGAGACGCGGGCCGAAGTCACGGGCGGGGTTGATGGCGTAGCCACTGGGGCCGCCCAGACAGAGGCCCACGGCCAGCACTGTCAGCGCCACGATCATAGGACCGAGGTTGGCGCCGACGCCCAGGTTCTTCGTATCACCGCTGGCCAGGACACCCCACAGCAGCACGGCGGTGCCGAAAATCTCGGTTACGACAGCGATACCCAGGGAGTAAGCTCCGGCTGCCGATGCGCCTGTACCACCCCAGAAAGCCTGCCCGAAGACCGAGCCCGGCCCGGTGCACCACACGTTGGGCATGCCAGCCGCTACCAGGCCATCGAAGTAGCACAGGTACACGCCCAGGGCACCCAGGAAGGCACCGATGATCTGCGCGATCCAGTAGGGGATCACCTTGCCCCAGGGGAAGCCGCGCTTCACGGCCAGGGCCAGGGTCACCGCCGGGTTGATGTGCGCGCCGGAGACGCCGCCGGTGACGTACACCGCGACCATCACCGCCATGGCCCACCCAAAGGTTATGGTGTTCCAGTTATAGGCCGGCGCAGCCAGGCGGGGGGCCAACCCGACGTTGGCAACCACGCCATCACCTAGAAGGATGAGGATAAAGGTCCCGAAGACCTCGCCTATCAATTCTCCCATCATCGTTTGTACTCTCCTTTCAAATCATAGCTTAGTGTGGTTCGAAAAGGTTCGTACCGAAAACACCGACTCCTTTGCCCTAAGAATCACCCCCTTTCCCCCGCGTAACGGCACCCCCAAAGGAAAGCATCAGACAAGAGCGATTTTTCAGGGGGAACACAGCCTCACGCGGTTAGCAATGATGGAGAGAAAACAAAAAGACACTATCCTGAGCCAAGCTCAGTCCAGTGTCTTTTCTAGACATAATACAACCACCAGCAACCTGCCGTCCCCCAGCAGGTCGCCGTCTCGTACACCCAGTTAGCCCCTTGTGCCCATTCCTCCCAGACGAGCACCGACTCACCCCCCTTTGGGACCTCTATGCTTACAACGATGCAGCTTCCTTGGAGCTAATGTACACCCCTATTATACCCCAGAACCGGGCAAAGTCAAGCTTTTAGCTCATTTTTGTTTCATATTGGAACAACAAACTATCCCCCAATGTTTCTGGAAGAAACTGTGAAGAATGATTCACGCTAGCCTTTGAAAGAATCGGGAGATAGATTGAAAGCTCTCATCTTCCGCCACAGGGTGGTGCGACCAATACCCAGGGCCTCTGCCATGCGCGTCACGTTGCCGCGCAAGGCTCGCCCCGCACGGATAATCGCCTGGCGCTCCGCTTCCTGCAGGGTAAGTATATCCTCATCCGACCCGGCAAGCGTAGCCTGACGCAGTTCACGCGGCAGGTGTTCCACCTTTAGCACATCACCGTCCACCATGTGCATAGCCCGCTCCAGCACGTTCTCCAGTTCCCGCACATTCCCCGGCCAGTGATAGGACTGCAACACGGCCATAGCTCCGGGAGACATGGTCACCGTCTTGCCCAGTTGGCGCGCGAACTTCTCAGTAAAATGAGCGACCAGGAGCAAGATGTCGTTGCCCCGCTCCCGCAGCGGGGGGATGGTCAGCGTCAAAACGTGCAAGCGATAAAAGAGGTCAGCGCGGAAATGCCCCCGCTCCACTTCTCCCGCCAGGTCCAGATTGCTGGAAGCGGCGATGATGCGCACATCCAAAGGAATGACCCGCGTGCCCCCCAAACGGACAACTTCTCTGGTGTCAATCACTCGCAACAAGCTGGCCTGCATGTCCAGGGGCATGCTGTCCACGTTATCGAAGAAGATAGTTCCCCCCTCGGCCAGCTCGAACTTGCCAGGGCGCCCCTCTTCCCCAGCGCCGGCGAAAGCCCCTTCGTAGCCGAACAACTCGCTGGCCATCAGCTCGCGCGGGATGGCCGCACAGTTGATGGCGATAAAGGGCCCCTTAGCCCGCCGCCCGCCATTGTGAATGGCCTGGGCGAACATCTCTTTGCCGGTCCCACTCTCACCCAAAAGCAGGACGTTGGAATCGCCTTGGGCGGCGATGCGCGCGTAGGAAAGAACTCGCTGCATCTCCGCATCCCGACACAGGATGTCATCGAAAGTGAAGTGCGCCTGGGCTCCCACCATGCGATGGACCAGACGCCGCATTTCGGCGGTATGCCCCAACGTCAGGATAAAACCCATCACCTGGGAACTCTCTCGGAGCACGTCCACACTGACCAGGCAGGGGCGGGGTTTGTTGTCCTTTAACGTGCGAAAAACGACTTCCTTTTCCGGTAGAGAAGCCTGGCGGGCCAGGGCACGTTCCACCTCGGCAGGCAGTTTGACCAGGGAATCCAATACGCGCCCCATCGCCATGCGGTGGGAGATGCCCAGGATCTTGCCGGCGCGGGCGTTGATGTGAGTCACGCGGCCATAAGTATCCAGAAACACAACCCCTCTGCTCATGGCCTGCAAGGCGAAGTTCAGTTCCGCCAGATGGTGGCACGCCTCACTAAGGCTGAGATCGGCTTGCAACTGGTTTTCGATGGCCTTGGCCGCGGCCATGACCACCCCCAAGGTGTGGGGATGTCCCTTGCTCTCCAGGGTGACGATGCTCAATACCCCCATCATCTCCCCGGTCGGAGCGTGGATAGGGGCGGCGGTGCCGGTAAGGGAATGGAAAGCGACGCAATAGTGCTCGGGCCCCACTACCTGCACCGGCATGCCCTCGTTCAAAGCCAGAGCGGCTGCATTGGTGCCGCAGAGTTCCTCGGCCAGCATTAACCCGCATTCAAAGCCCCGACCCTGCAACAGCTCGCGCAAGGAGGGATCGCCCACCGCGTCCAGGATGCAGAGGTCGCGGTCGGTCAGGTAAACCACTATGTCCCGTTCGCCGACAAACTGGTAGATGTCCTCCATAAACGGGCGCGCGACGGCAATCAGGTCGAAGTGGGCGTGTCGCCGCCGCTCCAAAGCTTCGGAATCCTCGCACTCCAGCACCATAGGCGAGATGTAGGGATCAAGACCAGTCTGCCAGCAGCGTTGCCAAGATCGCAGCACGGCCGGATCAAGGCTATCCAGGCCGCAGGTGCCTTGCCGGGTGAATTGCTGCCAGGCCGACAGCAACAATTGACGGTCGTAGGGATAAGCCAGGGGTAACATGGCTGCCCATCACTCTCCAGGCATCTTCACTCAGACTTCCGAAGTCACTCAGTGCGCCGTAGAACAGGCCTTCAGCCTGTCCGCGCAGGCTGGAAAGCCTGCGCCACATGCTGTCCTGACAATCACTCACTCAGACCCCGCCTAGTCGGTAAAATGCTAATCCAGGGTCTCGTTCGCGCTCACCGGGCAGATGACCAAACCAGAGATCATCTTGGGGTAAAAGTCTGTGGACTTCTGAGGCATCTTTTCGCCCTGCATGGAACAGGCTTTCACCTCGTCTATTTTGGTGGGATTGAGCAGGAAAACACATTCCCCCGCGCCGCGGTCCACATTGTCAATCGCCCCCTGGGGGTCCCGGTGATAGCGCACGGTCTGCTCTACCAGGTGCTCGTCCATGCCCAGCACTTGTTCGAGCAGTACCTTGTGCAAGATAGTCACGTCCAACCGCTTCCAGGCGGGGATGCGCTCCTCGGTGATTAACTCGTCCAGCAAAGCCTCATTCTTCAACACCAGCACATGATACTGGCCCGCCGTGTAGAAGCCAATGGCGTGCTCCGCCTCCCGCTGCGCCATCATCTCGAAGCACGCTTGCTGGTCGGCTACGGGGATAACCTCGAAATGGTTTCCCGCCTGGGCCAGAAACTCGTCCAGCGGGGGCAAAGCATAGTCGTGCACCTCGCGGTGGGTGGGCAGGATGGTCAAACCGGGGTCGTCCATGCTGACCAGGGCCACCATGCGGTAATTGAAAGCAGCGTTGGGCGGCGCATCGGGATGGGCCAGCCGCATTTCATTGCGGTAGTTCAGAGCCGTCTCATAGCGGTGATGTCCATCGGCGATGATGAGATTGCGCTTAGGGGCCATGGCGGCCCGTACTGCCTTGATCACCTCTGGATCGGTGACCACCCACATCTTCTGGCGTACGTCTTTTTCGTACAGCTCCACCACGTCCACATCCGGCCCGCGTCCGACCACCGCCGCATCCAGTAGAGCGTTGACCTCGTTTTGCGGATCGGGATAGAGCATGAAAATCTGCCCGAAATTGGTCTCAGTGGCCCGCAGGAGATTGAGGCGGTCCACTTTGGGGCCGGCGTGGGTGCGCTCGTGAGGCAGCACAGTGCCCTCGTCGAATTCCACCAGCTTCAACGCCGCGATGAAGGCTTTGCGCACTCGCCGCTCGCCGTTGACGGTGAACTCTTGATGGTAGACGTAGAGAGCGGGCTGAGTCTCGCGGATCAAAATGCCCTCCGCCAGCCAGCGGCGGTAGTTATCCCGGGCACGGGTGTAGACGTTGTTGCTCTCGTTATCGCCCTCTTCTTCTTTGTTTTTGATAATGCGCACAATGTTGTAGGGGCTAAGTTCATAGTATTTTTCCTGCAAGCCGTAGCGCACCCGGTCGTAAGGCTGGCTGACCACGACATCTAGTTTGGGAAATCGTTCAGGATTATATCGCACTCCGCGAAAAGGACTTATTTCGGCCATAGTTCACTCCTGCTGTTTTATGTATTGAGAAGATTGAGGGGGAGAGGGCGGGATGCCAAAACCAGCGCCTTGACACCCCGCGCCTCTACATCTGCGTGGTAATCTCACCCCCTACCGGTCTAACAACTCGTCAGAAATTTTCCTGCTTGTGGTACGTATTTTCAGCCACAAACCGCCCCAAGCGGATGCGGCGGGGCGTGGCTCCGTCCTACTGGTTTTAGGCGGGTAGGGTATCTTCTCAATAATTTGGGGTAGGGGCAGGTCTTGCACCTGCCCGCCTGGGCGACCGCAAGGGTTCGCCCCTACATTTTGAGAAGATACTTTCACGGTGTGCGTCATCAGCCGAGCCCAACCCGCCCTAC
>JACIWR010000009.1 GCA_014360845.1 Anaerolineae bacterium | reverse complement strand
AGCAACGGGAGACCTGTCGGAGGAATCGGTTAATGAGCCAAGCAGAAGCATTCGTAGCTGAACTGAGGGGCCGGGCGGAGCGGAAGTTCTCCTGGCTCACGGTGGAAACGGCATTGTGGACGATGGTTGTCGTCCTGGCGGTGATGTTGCGTGCCTATAACCTGGGCTGGCGTTTGATGCAGGAGGGCGAGGCGGTGCAGGCGTTGGCCGCCTGGCGCTTCGTGCAGGGGGAAGGCGCGACGGGGTCTGTGACCAGCCCGCTGGTGTTCACCCTCCAGGTGATAGCTTTCGGCCTGTTTGGCGGGAGTGAGGTCGCTGCCCGGTTGGGCTCGGTTCTCTGGGGGCTGGCGCTGGTACTTTTGCCCCTGGGCCTGCGCCGGCAACTTGGACGGGTGGGGGCGCTGATCGCTGGGGTTTTGCTGGCCCTTTCGCCGACGGCTCTCTTCTTCTCCCGTTTTGTGGACGGCGGAATCGCGGTGGCCGCCGCTGCGCTGGCCGTGACGGTGGGTCTGTTCAATTACCTGGAGGAGCGGCGTCCCACTCACCTGTACCTGGCGGCAGCGGGCCTGGCCGTGGCACTGAGCGCCGCCCCAGGGGGATACACCGTGCTGCTGGTGACGGGTACCTTCCTGACGTTCATCGCCCTGCGGGGGCCTGCCGTGTGGCGAGAGCGGGTTCAGGCGGCGTGGCAGGCTCTGCGCCGGGAGGGAACGGTGGTCAGGACCGGGGTCACGGTGTTCGCTGCGGTTTTCGTCCTGCTGTCTACCACCTTCCTGCTGCATTTTCCGGGGCTGGGCCAGGCGGCAGACCTCCTTTCGGCGTGGCTGCGGGCCTTTGGGACGAAGGGAGCTACATCCTGGAGCTTCCACCTGCAGCTTCTGGCTTTGTACGAACCTCTGGTCCTGGTGTTGGGGCTGGCCGGGATAGGTTATTTCCTGGCCGCGCGCCGCTCCGATGTATTGCTCGCTTTCCTGAGCTGGTGGGTGCTTTTGGCGCTGGTCATCTATGCGCTGGCGGGCGGGCGCACGACCGCTGACGTGTTGCTGCTGGTCGTCCCCCTGACCCTGCTGGCGGCGAAGACCATTGGCCTGCTGCTGGAACGCGCCAGCCAGGAGTTTGTGCGGGACCGCGAGGGGTTGTTTCTGGCTGTGGCCAGTGCCATGGCGGTGTATTCCTATCTGCAATGGGCGGCCTATGCCATTGGCCGGGAATATGATTTCTTGGTGTTGGGCTTGCTGGCTTTGGCCTTGATGGTGGTGCTGACCGTGCTCTACTTCTTCTGGTTTGGCCTGGAACCGACCCTGCGTGCGGCCGGGCTGGCACTGACGTTGATCCTGGTCATGGTGACTGTGGCCGCCGGATTGCATGTGAACTTCCCTCGCAGCGAGGACCCCCGCGAGCCGCTGGTCGGCGTGCCTACCACCACCGGGGTGCGTGACCTGTTGGAGACGTTGGAGCGGGCCTCGTTATCCGAAGCGGGGCAACCGGGAGCTGTGGAGGTCACCATGGATCAGGCGGTGGGGCCGGTGCTGGAGTGGTATCTGCGCGACTGGCCTGTCCTGCGCGTGGTGGAGCATCTAGACCCCTCGGTGACGAGTCCCGTGGTCCTCTCCCCAGCGGAGGGCGAGCCGGTGGTGGGTGAGGAGTACTCGGGCCAGGATTTCATTGTGCAGCAAACCTGGCGGCCGGGGGATATGTCCTTCGGCGAGACGTTGCGTTGGATCATGTTCCGGCGCACCGCCAGCCGAGCCGAGGCGCGGCGCGTGGTGCTGTGGGTCATCGCCAGGCCGGAAGAGAGCGAGGCCATCGCCGATGACTTGGAGTTAGCCGAGTACCCGTATTAGTCGTTCGTCGCCCGTGATAGGCGCAGGTCCTTCCGCCTCGGTCGACAGACGACTTGCAGACTTGCTGATTTGCCAATTTGTAGGAGTGAACATCCAATGACGAAACCAAATGACAAGCATCTACTCGACAAGCCATTGACCTCTTGGTTCCAATTCAACTGGGAGACCACAGCCTATGCCCTGATCGTGCTGGTGGCCATCATCAGCCGCTTCTGGGACCTGGGGGCGCGGACCATCAGCCATGATGAGAGTTTGCACGCCCTGTACTCGTACAAGCTCTACGCTGGCGAGGGCTACATCCACAATCCGATGATGCACGGGCCGTTTCTGTTCCACGCCAATGCCCTGATCTATTTCCTGTTCGGGGTGAACGATTACACGGCGCGGATTGTGCCCGCCATCTTTGGCGTGGCCCTGGTGCTGTTACCTCTTCTCCTGCGGAAAGAGCTGGGGCGCTGGGGCGCTTTGGTGGCGTCGCTGATGTTCCTCATCTCGCCCTCTATCCTCTACTACTCGCGCTACATCCGCAACGACGTCTACATGGTGGTGTGGGCCATGTTGATGGTCATCGCCCTGTTCCGTTTCATGGACGATCGGCGCAACCGCTGGCTGTACCTGGGCACGGTGGCCACGGTCCTGTCGCTGTGTACCAAGGAGACGGCTTTCATCTTTGGCTTCATCGCCATCACTTTCATGGCACTGGTCGTCCTGTGGGAAGTGGTCGGTGAGCGGCGTGCCATCTGGCTGTACGTGGCTCTGACGGCGCTCACCCTGGTGACGGGGACTTTGGCCTTGGTGTTACGCCGTAGCGCGGCGCTGTCTGCGGCTTCCGGTCCCACTTTTGCGCAACGGGCTGCTCCTCTCCTGGCCTTGTCGGCGGGGATTTTCCTCGCTGCGCTGGTGTCTGTGCCGCTCATGTCCGGACGGCGCAGGCCCTTTCTCTCCAGTGTGGGCACTTTGCAATGGTGGCCGTTGGTGTCCTGTCTGATCCTGGGGGCCATCATCTTCTCCCTGCTGTACACCACTTTTCTGACCAATCCGGGCGGCCTGTACACGGGCACGGTGTACGCCGTGCGTTACTGGTTGGCGCAGCAGGACGTGAAACGCGGCGGGCAGCCCTGGTTCTACTACGGCCTGCTGTTGCCCATGTACGAATTCTTGCCCCTGCTCTTCGGCCTGGGGGCCATGGCCTACTACCTGATCACCGGGCGGGTGAGGAGGGCGGAGGCAGAGGATGAGGACGCGGCAGAGAAAGGAGGTAATGGTTCTCCCTATTTCGTGGCGTTCGCCGTCTACTGGACTGTCACCTCGGTGGTGATATACTCCTGGGCCGGGGAGAAGATGCCCTGGCTGGTGGTGCATCTGGCCCAACCCTTTATCATCCTGGCCGCGCGGTTCATTGGCGATGTGTTGGAGCGGGCTGACTGGCGGACAATCGTCCGCCGCGGGGGGGTGGTGCTGGCGCTGTTGTTGGTGTTAGTGCTCTTCGCGGCCATCACTCTGGTAGCTGTGGTTCCTTTCCAGGGTATGTCCATCTGGGACCTGCAGGATACGGCGCAGTGGTTGGCGGCCTTGGCGGTGGGGATTGGGCTGGCAGCGATAGCGGTGCGCTACGGGCGGCAGGTGGGGTGGCAGGGAAGCCGGCAGGTGGCTTTTGCCACAGCTCTGATTTTGCTCTCGCTGTTCACCGTCAGGTTTAGCTACATGGCCAGTTTCATCAACTACGACACGGCCAAGGAGTTGCTGGTCTACGCCCATGGCGGGCCGGACGTCAAGCGGGTGATGAACGAGATAGCTGAAATCTCACGGCGCACCGTGGGCGACGATACCTCCATCAAAGTCGCCTATTCCTCGGACGCTACCTGGCCTTTCGAGTGGTATTTGCGGGACTATTCCAACCGCGTCTTCTTCGGCACCAATCCCACGCGGGAGGCGCTGGACGCGCCGGTGGTCATCGTCGGGCGGGAGGAGTGGACCAAGGCCGAGCCTTTCCTGAAGGATCGCTACTACCGCTTCGAGGGTCATCTCATCTGGTGGCCGGTGCAGGATTACTTCACCCTCACTCCGCAGGTAATCATTGATCATCTGCGGGACCCTGAGCTGCGCAAGGAGTGGTGGGATATTCTCTTCTACCGCAAGCGAAAGCAGACCCTGGCCGAATGGTCGCCGGCGCATAACTTCGCTTTCTACGTGCGCAAGGATGTGGCCAATCAGTTGTGGGATTATGGCGTGGGACCCACAGCGGCCATAGAGCTGCCGGAGGACCCTTACGCCGCGAAGAAGGTCGAAGCGCAGGCTATCGCCGTGTGGGGGACAGAGGGCAGTGAGCCGGGCCAATTCCGCGATCCGCGGGGTATTGCTGTTGCTCCTGATGGCACGGTATATGTGGCGGACGCTGGCAATAACCGCATCCAGAAGTTCGATGCCGAAGGCACCCTTTTGAAGCAGTGGGGCGAACAGGGCAACGGGGTGGGACAGTTCCAGGAGCCCTGGGGCATCGGCGTCGGACCGGACGGCAGCGTCTACGTGGCCGATACCTGGAACCACCGCATTCAGAAGTTTGATGCTGATGGCAATTTCCTGCTGATGTGGGGTGAGTTCGGGCAGACAACGGTTGCCAGCGGCTACGAGAGTTTCTTCTGGGGGCCGCGGGATGTGGTGGTGGATTCCTCCGGTCTGGTTTACGTGACCGACACGGGCAACAAGCGCGTTCAGGTCTTCGACGCCAACGGTCGGTTTGTCGCCCAGTTTGGAGGGCTGGGGGTGTTAGAGGGCAAGATGGACGAGCCGGTGGGGTTGGCCCTGGATGCCGAGGGACATCTTTACGTGGCCGATACCTGGAACCAGCGCGTGCAGGTCTTCGACAAGGATTTTCGCTTCCTGAAGCAGTGGAGTGTCAATGCCTGGATTGGACAGGGGGTTAACAACAAGCCTTATCTGGCCGTGGATAGCGGTGGACGGGTATACATCACCGATCCGGAAGGTTATCGGGTGCTGGTTTTCAGCGGGGACGGTGAAATCCTGGCCGCTCTGGGTGAGTACGGTTTCGACAACCGCTCCTTCAGCTTGCCCACGGGCATCGCTCTGGATGCTAAGGATAACATCTACGTCACCGACACGGCCGGTCATCGGGTGATGAAGTTTGCGCCGTTGCAGTAGAGGGCGTGTTTTGAGGACAGCCTCACCCGTCACCGCAGTGTGATACATGTTGTGAAAGCTGGATGAAAGTGCGTGTCATTGCTCGTTCCATCAGTCGGCCAGTGCGAGAGCGGTTGCCTTTCGCCGCTCGTGTACTGGCCGTTTTCAATCGCGCTTGTGACCTGGTGACGGCTGCGGGTGCCGTGGTGGCTCTGGTGACCCCGCAGGCCGGCGATGGACCGCTGAACGTGGTCGTGGAGGCGGAAGCGGGGTGTTTCGACGGGCTGAAACCGGGTATGGCTGCGCAAGCGGAGAGGAATCACCTGCGAGTGAGGGGGAACGGCCCATCGTCACTGCTGGATGTCGTTCTGGAGGGAGCTGCGGTGTGGGAGCCTTGCCCGGCCTGGAGGGCGCTGCGGGCGCAGCGGGCAGTCATTGAGGAGCGTCTACCCCGGTTGCGGACGCTTGCGCTGCGCCATACCCCCGCCGCGGGACGGGATGCCATCCCGCCCTACGGCCCGGCCCGCGAGGCCGCCGCAGCTCTGCGGGCCGGGTGGAAGGGCGATGAGGTGCAGGTGAGGGCCGGGGCGGCTCGTTTGGCGGGTTTGGGGGGTGGTCTCACCCCGGCCGGTGACGATTTTCTGGTAGGCGTGATGCTCTGGGCCTGGCTGGCCCATCCACAGCCCGTTTCTGTCTGCCGGGCCATAGCGGAAGAGGCCGCCCCGCGCACCACCACCCTCTCCGCCGCCTTTTTACGGGCTGCGGCCAGGGGCGAATGCGGCGCGGCGTGGCATCGCCTGCTCTCCGCCCTGGTGGCAGGAACAGAGGACGGGCTTACCACCGCCGTGCAGGACGTGTTAGCCTACGGCGCTACCTCTGGCGCAGACGCCCTGGCTGGCTTTCTGTGGATAAGTGCCCCTGAGGTGCTCTTGAGAACATGATTTTCGCACCGGCCTGAAGAGGTATCGCACCGGCCTGAAGAGCCGGTGCTGGATAGGTCCTCCAATGCGGAAAGTCGCCCAGCGTCGGCTGTTCACGGCGGTGCTCCACCGAGAGGGGCAGCCCCACGTAGGTCGAGCCCGTGGCCCGACGCCGATGCGGCGGGGCATGGCCCCGCCCTACTGTAATGCCATAAAGATTTTCTCCGCCGAGAGGGGCAGATCGTTGAAGCGGACGCCGATGGCGTTGTAGATGGCGTTGGCGATGGCCGGCGCGGTCTGCACCATGACGTGTTCACCCACGCCGCGCGCTCCCCACGGCCCATCCTCCAGGGGCGTCTCCACAATGTCCCCGTGAATCTCGCGGGGGGCGTCCGCCGCCGTGGCGATGCGGTAGTCCACCAGATTGGGGTTCAGGGGCCGGCCCCGCTCATCGAACTTGAGGGCCTCGAAGGCCGAACTCATCCCGTGCACCGCGCCACCCTCAATCTGGGCCAGCACCAGGTCGGGATTGATGGCCTTGCCCACGTCGTAGGCACTGGCGATCTTGAGAATCTCCACCTGCCCGGTCTCGGTGTCTACCTCCAGGTCCACCGCCTGCGCGCCGACGGTGTAGTGCACCACCGCGCGCGGCCCCTGCCCGGTCTCGAAATCCAAATTAGTGACATAAGTGGGCATGAACTTGCCGTGGCCGACGATGGGGCCGCCTTTCCATCCCTCGAAGTTTTCGTTGGGCAGGCCGTAGATAACCATGTCTTTCAGGGGTTGCTCCCGCTCGGACTTGTAGGAGATGACAATCCCGTCTTTGATGTCCAGGTTGGCCGGGTCCTCATTCCAGTGCTTGGCGACGAGGGCCAGGATTTGTTGTCGCGCGTCCTCGGCGGCGGCCTTGACGGCGTTACCGGTGGACCAGGTGATGCGGCTGGCCACCGTCTGCCACTCGTAGGGGCTGTACTTGGTGTCTACCGGAGCGGAGACGCGCACCCATTCGTAGGGCACACCCAGGACCTCAGCCGCCATCTGGGCCACCACGGTAAAAGCGCCCTGGCCCAGCTCCTGTGCCCCGATTTCAACGTTGACCGTGGCGTCCTCGTTGAAGCGCACAATGGCCGAGCTGCCGGGGTTAGGGGGCATGGCCGGCGCTTTCCACATGATGGCGATACCCTTGCCGCGTTTCTTGTGCGGCGCGGAGGGGGGCTCTTTCTTTCCCCAGTTGATGGCTTTGGTGACCTTGTCAATGCAGGCTACCAGGTCAATGGCGGGCATCTTCATCCCGGTGAGGATGATGTCGCCCGTCTTGACGCAGTTGCGCCGCCGGAACTCCGCCGGGTCCATGCCGATTTTCTCGGCGAGCTGGTCCATTATTTGCTCAATGCCCCAATGTATCTCCGGCATGCCGAAGCCGCGCATGGCGCTGCCGATGGGCATATTGGTGTAGACGCAGTAGGAATCGCCTTTGACGTTGGGGATGTAGTAGGGGCCGGTGCAGGAGTACCCGGCAGCGCGGACGATGTTGACTCCGTAGTCGTTGTAGGCCCCGCCGCTGAAATAGTACTCCGTTTCCATGGCCAACAAATTGCCCTCGGCGTCGCAGCCGATCTTGGTATGGGCTACCAGCGCCTGACGTACCGTCGTGCCGATGAACTCCTCCTCGCGGGTCATGCGCAATTTGACCGGATGCCCTTTGACCGCGCGCGCCATGGCCACGGCGTAGACCTCCATGGAGACGCCGGCCTTGCCTCCGAATCCGCCGCCAACGTAGGGGGAGATCACCCGCAGGTTGCCGTGGGGGATACCCATGCTCTGGGCGATAAGGTCACGCTGGGCAAAAGGTGACTGTGAGCTGGTCCACAGAGTGACCTGGTTTGACGGCTCCCAAAGAGCCACGGCCACGTGGGGCTCCAGGGGCACGTGTTGGATGTGGGGCAGGCGGAAGGTGTCTTCCACGATGGCCGCGCAGCGGGGCCAGGCCGCTTCGACATCCCCTTTGCGCAGGCGGAAATGCTCCGAGATGTTGGTCCCCGGTTCGGGGAAGATGAAGTTGGCCACTTTGTATTCGCCCAGGTCGGGGTGGAGCAGGGGAGCATCGGGTTGGGCGGCTTCCACGGGGTCGAAGACGGCCGGCAGTTCCTCGTACTCCACTTCCACCAGTTTAGCCGCTTCCTCGGCTATGTCCTCGCTGGTGGCCACCACCCCGGCCACCGGGTCACCGACGTAGCGCACCCGGTCTTTGGCGAAGACGGGCCGGTCCACCAGGTAGAGGCCGATGCGGGTATCGAAATCCTGACCGGTGACCACAGCCTTGACGCCGGGCACTTCCAGGGCTTTGCTGATGTCAATGCTTTTGATCAGGGCATGAGCGTGGGGGCTGCGTACCAGTCGTCCGTAGTACAGGCCGGGGCCGAATGGCAGGTCGTCGGTGAATATGGCCGTGCCGGTTACTTTTTCGTAGGCGTCTACCCGTGGGGTGTTCTTTCCAACCGGATTGGAAGTGAGCTCGGCCATGCTACGCACCTCCCTTCTTGGCGGCGGTTTGCACTGCCTCGATGATGCGCAGATAGCCCGTGCAGCGGCACAGGTTCCCCACCAGGGCCTCGCGGATTTGCTGCTCTGTTGGCCGGGGAGCGCGCTCCAGCAGCGCGTGCGCCGAGATCAACATCCCCGGCGTGCAGAAGCCACACTGCACGGCATTGTGCTCGATAATAGCCTCTTGCAAGGCGCTCAACTGGCCGTCGTGAGCCAGACCTTCCACCGTGGTCACTTGGCGACCATCGGCCTCCACGGCCAGCATCAGACACGAGTTCACCGGCTCGCCGTCTACCAGTACGGTGCACGCTCCACATTCCCCCGCCGAGCAACCGTTCTTGGTGCCGGTCAGCCCCAGCTTATCCCGTAGCATCTGCAGCAGCGTCATGTTGGAGGGCACGTCCAGGCGTTCCTTCGCGCCGTTCACTGTCACAGTGATTGAATGTATTCCCATTTTGACTCTCCCTACCATGTGTTTCAAGTTCCAGGTTGCGTGTTTCGGGTTTCCCTGCCAAGAGTCGAACCTGAAACCCGACACTCTGAAACCTGAAACTACCATCTACTCTAACGCTTCCCACACCCTCTCCAGCCCTCGCCGGGTGAGAGCCCGCACCATCACTTTGCGGTAGGCGGCGCTGGCGCGCACGTCGTCAATGGGGGTGGCGGCTTCCATTGCCTTCTCGGCGGCCAGGGCGAAGGTCTCCTCGCCCGGTGAGTGGGTGGCGAGGACTTCTTCCGCTTCCCAGGCCCGCAGCGGCACCGGTGCCACCGAAGCCAGCCCGATACGGAAAACGTATCCGGAGGGCTTTGTGCCGTCAGGGAAGGCGAAGACGGCCACGCCGACAATGGACAGGTCACCGACCTTGTTGCGCCCCAGCTTGAGGTATTTTCCGGCACTGCCCTCAGGCGGGGGTGGGAGGCGAACTGCTTTCAGAAACTCGTTTTCCCGCATCGCCGTTTGACCGGGCCCGGTGAAGAAATCGCGGGCGGCTACTTCTCGTTCCCCTTGGGGGTTGTGGAGGACCAGGCGTCCCTCCAGCACCAGCACGGCCGGGGCGGTATCGGCGGCGGGGGAGGCGTTACACAGGTTGCCGCCCAGCGTGGCCCGGTTGCGCACTTGGTACGAGGCCACGGAGTTGGCCGCCTCGGCCAGCAGGGGGTAGTGGGTTTGCACCTGGGGATGGCGGGCCAGTTGGTTCATCGTCACCGCCGCGCCGACCGTCAGCCCTGCCCCTTCGTCGTACTCAATGGCGCGCATACCGGGCAGGTGCTTGACGTCCACCACGATCTGGGGGCGGATGACGCCGTCACGCATGCGCACGAAGAGGTCAGTGCCGCCCATCAACAGCTTTGCTGCCGCCCCATGCTCTTGCAGCAGGCGGACCACTTCATCGGGGTTGTTCGCTCGCACGTAATCGAAGCTTGGAAGAGCAGGTCTTGCCAGCACGCTTTTCACCTCCTTGTCTGGTAGAGTTTAGGTGGTGGCACTCCAGAAATTACAATGCCCCAGACCCTCGTGAATCGCCCCTTCACGCCTCATGTTTTGCGCTTCACGGTGAACATATACTTGTGCCTCAACTAATGGGAGGGGGCTCACCCCAGGGAAAGCCCCCTCCCTGCGTCGAATTGAGGGTCAGATTCTACTCGGATGCCTCCGTCACGACGGGCACTTCAGGAGCTTTGAAGAGGAGGAAAATAAGATTGATGACGATACCCACCACGGCCGCCGTGGCGATGGCCGGTAAGCCATCGGGGAAGATGCTGGTCAGGATGGGAATGGGCAGGTTCCCACCGTAGCCGATGTGCCCGCCGATGCCGATGACCAGGATGGCCGCGCCGATGGCCAGTTGCTTGGGATCGTAGAGATTCACTTTCTCGGCCATCATCAGGGCCACACCTTGCATACCGATGACCCCGAACAGGTAAATGGCCAGACCACCGGTCACCGCCAGCGGAATGGTGCCCACCAGGGCCGCCAGCTTGCCGACGAAGCCCAGCAAGATGGCGATGATGCCTGCGGCGATGAGGGCTGGACCGGAGTAGTTGCGGGTGATGACCATCAGCGAGTTGTTCTCACCGTAGTTGGTGCCCGCCACGCCGCCGAGCATGCCGTTGATGAAGTCCCCCAGCCCGTCCAGGATCAGGTTCAGGCCGATGAGTTCGGATAGCTTGTACTTCTCACGGCCCATCCGCTTCGCCAGTTCGTCCACGTAGAGGCTGATCTGGTACAGGTGCGCGGTGGACTCCGGAATGGTGGCGATGGCGATGACGGCGATAGTGCCCACGGCACCCCAGGCTTTGGGGTTGGTAAAAGCCGGCAGGGTGAAGCGGGGGATGCGGAACCAGGCCTCGGCCATCACCGAGCTGAAATCCACCAGGCCAAAGGGCATGCTGATGAGGTAGCCCGCGATGCCTCCAAAGAGAACCGGCAGCAGTCCGATGAAGCCCTTGCCCTGCAGGTAGACCGAGAAGAGGACGGTGATCAACAGGGTGATCAGGGCAATGCCCCAATGAGCGGAGGCCATGTCCAGGGCGGCGTAGGCCAGGGCAATGCCGATAACCGTCGCCACGGAGCCAGTGATCACCGGTGGTAGCACCTTGTCCAGGTTACCTTTGCCGATCCAGCGGATGCCGAAACCGACGAGGATATTGACGATACCGGTGGCCACGATGCCTACCTGCGCCAGGCTGACCGCTTCTGCTCCCAGGTACTGCCCGAATGTATCGCTCGTCGCTCCCGTGACCGCCATGGTGGCGGCGATGTAGGAGAAGCTGGAGCCGTAATAGAGGGGGATGTACTTGCCGCTGATGACCCGGGAGAGGACCAGGGCGACGATGGTGGCCAGGCCGGAAGCCGCCAACACCGTGCCCACGTCGAAACCGACCAGCAAAGCCACCAACACCGTGGCCGGGAACATGGTCAGCACGTGCTGGAAGCCCAGCAAGATCGCCTGTCCGATGGGCGGCGCATCGTTGGGTAAATAACCGATTAGTTGTTTTTCCTTAGCTACGACAGCCATTTGGTAGAACTCCTTTCACAAGTTGCGGATTGCAGCGGATGAAACAGTTTGCTTCGATTGCACCGTTGCCAATCTGCTTTCTACCAATTTACAAATGGCCTCACCCCCTTTCTGTTACGGGTTTCGAGTTTCGGGTTACGGGTTTGGGGCGTGGGGTTTCAGGTTGCAGGTTTCACCCGAAACGGTGGTCATCGGTCATGCGTCATTGGTATGCGCCGCGCTGGCTCGAAGCGACTGCGGGCCGGAGTGAGTATTCCCTCGTAGGCCGCCAGGTTGCGGTCCTCCAGGTGGTCGAAAATCATCGGCGTGCGCGCGCCGTAGGTGACGTACTTGATGGGATCGGGGTCCAATTCGGCGGCGATAATTTCCTCCGTGCCGCGTGCCAGAGCCAGCACCTGGGCGATGGGACTGACGATCATGCTGTGGCCGAAGTAGTAGTTGCCCCCCGCGTCGGGGCCGATGGCGTTGCAGGCGGCGATGTAGACGTGGTTGTCGTAGGCGCGGGCGCGGTTGGTCATCTCCCAAATCTCAAAGGAGCGCAGCAGGGCCGCGGGGCGGACGATGACCTCCGCTCCTTTGATGGCCTCGCAGCGGTACAGTTCGGGGAAGTCACCGTCGTAGCAAATGGTCAGACCGACGTTGGCCAGCTCTGTTTCCACCACCACCGCTTCACGGCCCGGTGTGGACCAGCCTGTCCCGGGCGAAGTCGAGGGGCCGCCGCCGGAGATTCGCTCGGTGGGGAAGAGATGGGTCTTGCGATAGCGGCCCAGCATCTCCCCGTCGGGACCGAAGAGGGCCGCGCTGTTGTAGACCACGCCGCGCTGCGGGCCGCGCTCGTAGGTGGGGAACACGACGTACACTCCGAGTTTCCGGGCGGCGGCGGACACCGGTTCGGTCATCGCGCCGGGCAGCGTGTCCACGCGTGCCCACAGTTCCTCCGCCGAGCAGTCCGGGGTGAAACCGGTGGTCACCGTCTCCGGCAGGACGATCAGTTGGGCTTTGGTCTCCTGCACGGCCCGCTCAATCCAGGCGATGGCCTTCTGTACATTCTCGCGCACCGCCATCGGCGTGACGGCGAATTGCGCGCAGGCGATGGTGAATTGTTGCATGGCGTTTCTCCCAATAATGAGGTGCTCGTTTGACCACAGTTCATTCACCGCAGAGACACAGAGGGCGCAGAGACACCATTTTACTCTTTCAGGCCAAGAACGAGTCGGCGCACGCCCTTTTTCAGGATGGGCACGTTGAAGTTGATCAGCAGCCCGATTGGCCAGCCGCCTAATTTCAGGTAGGTCAATAACTGGGCTTCATGGATGGGCAGCAAACGTTCGACGGCTTTGATTTCCACCACAACCGTATCGGCCACTAGGAGATCAAGGCGATACCCGCAATCCAGACTCAACCCCTTGTATTCCACAGGGAGTGAGCGCTGGCGCTCAAAGGGAATCCGACGTAAATCCAGTTCTCGGCATAGGCATTCTTCGTAGGCGGATTCTAACAGCCCAGGCCCCAGGGCGCGGTGTACCTCAATTGCTGCGCCGATGATCGCTCCAGTGAGTTGATTGACCTCCATCAATCCCTCTGCGCTCTCAGCGCCTCGGCGGTGCGCATTCACGATCACTCCTAAGAGTGTTTGCTAAGCTGATTCAACCGCTCCACGTGGGCCGGGTCGTAGCAGTCGCCGAAGCGGGTCTGAGGCAGTTGTGCCTTGCGGGCCAGCAGTTCCTCGTACTCATCGTCGTCCACGAAGGCCACGCAGCGCCCGATGCTGGACTCTCCATCCACGAAGCGCCAGGGGAAGAAGCCGATGATGGCCCGCCGGTTGCACAGCAGGTCAATGTCCCCGCCGACGCACTCAGCGTGGATGATGCCGTAGGGGAATAGCTCGATGTGCATCAACTGGTACTTGTCGGGGGTGAAGCGCTCGGCCAGCGGTTGGCCGTACATCTGGCGGAAGACCTGGTCGGCCTCGGCAGCCTGGCGCGGCATCCAATCGCGGATGATGGTGTTCATCGGGTGGTCGGCGCTGCCGCAGTCCACCCCGATCCAGCGGATTTTCTTCTCCCGCACCCAGGTGGCGAACTCGCGGTCGGGGCCGGGGTGCTTGACCATGTAGCGAATCTCGTCGGCGGTGGGCATGTCCCAACCGAAGTGGTGGTAACCGGTGTGGATAATCAAGATGTCGCCCTCGCGTACCTCCACCCGCTCCTCGATCATCTGCGAGGTGTAAATCTGGTAGTCGCCGGTGGCGTCGGAGAGGTCCACCACCGCCCCCGGCCCGACCAGGAACTCGTTCAATTGCAGGGCGGCGATGTCCTTACCCGGCGTGTAGAAGTGAATCTCGCCGTCCAGGTGCGTGCCCAGGTGATTGGAGTGGGTGAGCACCTGGCCGTTGGCTCCGTTGGGGGCCAGCCGCTTGAAGTACTTGACCTGCAGCGGCTCGTAGGTGGGCCACGGTGGCGTGGCGATGCCCAAGGGGATGGTCAGGTCTATCAGTTTCATGGTTTACTCCTTTTCGTCCATCTTTGCTCGTGGGAACTCATTATGGGTGAGGAACTCGTAGGAACTCATATGGTGCCCTCAAAGCGCTCAATGCGGAACGGGCTGATGTCCAGGGTTGAGGCACGCCCATCGCTTATCAACTCAGCCACGAGCTGCCCGGCAAGCGGGGCCTGGATGATGCCCGTGCCGCCCCAGCCGCAATTGAGAATGAACCCCTCCACCGCGGGCACCGGCCCCAGGATGGGCCGCTCGTCCGCCGTCAGCGGGCGCACGCCCGTCCACCCCGTCAAAAACGGGGCCTTCATCAGCACCGGCACGCGATGGGCCGCCGTGTCCATCATCTCGTCCACCACTTCCATGCGGAAGGGGATGTCCAGTTCCGCTGTGGGTGTCTTGCCCATGCCCATCAGGACGCCGGGGCCTTCGGGACGGAAATACCACTCGGCGGTGAGGTCTTCGAAGAAAGGCCAGGTGGATGGAATCGCGGGGAAGGGGCCGGTGATGACGATGCTCCTGGCCGCGTTGATGATGGGGATGTCCACACCAACCCACTTGCCTATCTCAATGGCCCACGGCCCGCCGGCGTTCACCACCGTCCTGGTTGCCACGAAGCCCTCGCTGGTGAGGACGCCTTCCACCTGCCCCTGCTGGACGCGGATCCCCGTGGCGCGTACGCCCTGATGCAACTTGACGCCCATCTCCCGTGCCCGGCGGATGTAGCCCCACATGATCATGTGCGGGTCAACGGTGCCATCGTCCGGCCCCCAGGTGCCCAAGACGATGTCCTCGGTGTTTATCTCGGGGTAGCGGCGCTTGATCTCCTCCGGGCTCAGTATCTCCGTCTCGATGTCCAGGGATTGCAGCAACTCCGCGCTCCGGCGCAGATGTTCGGCGCTTTCCTGGGTGGCCAGCGACACCCAGCCTATTTTCTTGAAGTCTATGGGGACGCCGACTTCTTCCTCGAAGTGCATGTATCTGGCGTATGAGTACTTCGCCATGCGCGTGCCCAGCTCGTCGGTGCCGAACTGTAAGCTCAGCATGGAGGCCGATTTGCCGGACGAGCCGCTGCCCACCTGGTTCATTTCGACGACGAGCACATCAGTGATGCCCAGGCGCGCCAGGTGGTAGGCCGTGCTGCATCCAATCACTCCCGCGCCGGTGACGACCACGTCTGCCGTATCCTGCATCACCACTCCCTCACTGCTGCGAAGGCCTCGGTGAAGCCCTGTGCCGGGGCGCGCAGTACGCCCGCGCCTTCCTTAACCCTTCCCTGCTCTATCTGCGATTGTAGTATCAGGCTCGTTCGTATGCTTCCAGAAAATCCTGGCGTGAGATCCCCGCTTGAGTGCAGATGGTTCGCAGCGTAGAGGCTTTGATACGGCGATGATTGGGCATTGTCAGCGGGGTTCGTGTCCCGTCAGGATTTTCTCGGACCATGGATATATGCGCGCCTTTGCGTACTATCTGAAAGCCCAAGAGTTCAAAGGTTTTGATAACCCTGTCTTGGGGAGCATCCACGGGGAACTTGGGCATCAGATGGTCACTCCGGTTTCTGCCACGAAGGCTTCCAGAACAGGTGCTTCATCGAGCACATCATCCAGGCCGAATGTCTCAATGTGGAATTGGATCGCTGACTTGACGTCAGCAAGCGCTTCTTCGTAGGTGTCGCCTTCTCCCACAACAACTCCTTTTAAGCCGAGGGGATAGGCAACGTACCCGTCGGGGTGCTTCTCAACAATTATTTTGAACTGCCGCACGTTTCCCATATCTCGAACTCCTTCTCACTTTACCACTCCCTCACTGCCGCGAAGGCCTCAGTGAAGCACTGTGCCGGGGCGCGCAATACGCCCGCGCCCACCATGCCGATACCCGGCTCCTTGTGAGCGATGCCCGTGTTGAGGCGGGGCAGGATGCCCGTCTCCGCCACTTTGCGCACGTCAATTCCCAGGGGCGTGCCACGGAAGTTCAAGACGGGGATGGTGAAGTGCTCGTGTTCGGTGAAGCAGATTTCGTACATCTCCAGCGTGGCCTGCAGGGCCTCCTGCGGCGTGCCCCCCACGAACCTGGCGATGGCCGGGGCAGCAGCCATGGCAAATCCCCCGAAGCCCGCCGTCTCGGTGATGGTGCTGTCGCCGATGTCGGGGTTGGCGTCTGCCTCGCTGAAACCCGGCAGATACAACCCCTTGACCCTTCCCGCCGGGGCGACGAACCAGCGCTCTGGCATTCCGGCCATCTTAATGCCGAAATCGGTGCCGTTGCGGGCCATCACCGTCAGAATAGTCGCTCCCTCAATGCCCTCGGCGGGCTCCAGCATGGCTTTGGCGGCAGCCATGGAGAGGTTCAGGAAGAAGTGGTCGTTGCCCTCGATGAACTCGAAGACCTGCGCTGCCCGTTCCCGATGCTGGCAGGTGCGGATGATGGCCGGGGTGACCGCCCGCAGGAAAAGGGAAGTGCCGGCGCGGTTGCGGTTGTGACCCTCGTCTCCCATGTGCAGCGCCTGGCTGATCAGCGCCCGCAGGTCAATGCCCCCTTCGATGGATTCGATGGCCGTCTTGAGGGTGGGGTAGAGCACTTCTTCCATCCAGCGCAGCCGCTCGTAGACGTCCGCCCCGAAGGCTCCGTAGCGCAGCACGCGCCCCAGGCCCTCGTTCTGGGTGGCGTAGGCCAGATTGCCAAAGGTCTCGTTCCTGACGATGAAAACCGGCATCGAAGGGGAGATGATGCCGGCCATGGGGCCTACGGCGTGGTAGTGGTGGCAGGGGGCGAACTCGATCTCGCCGCTGGCGGCCAACTCTGCCGCTTCCTGCTCGTCCTGCGCCAGGCCCTCGTAGACCAGCGCGCCCATCACCGCGCCCCGCTGCGGGCCGCACATCCGCTCCCAGGTGATGGGCGGTCCGGCGTGGAGGATGAGCCGCTGGTGATACCCGGGGATGACCTCACGGGCGATACCCATTCCTATTAACACCGGACGGCCCTGTTGGATGCGGCTGACCGTCTCGGTGTTGGCGGCTTCGATGTCCACTCCTCGAGGGGTGAAGAGTAGTCTGGGCACCAGCGGCGGCTTCCAGTCCACCTGAGTCACCGGTACGCCCTGGACCTGCAGGCTCTCGGCAAAAGAGTGCAGGCCGACGTTGATGACACTCAGAGGGGTGTTCAGGAACGATGAAATGCTTGTCTTGGACATGGCTCCTCCGGTACGTAAAACGTGGCGCGTGTTGCGTGAATTCACGTTTCACGCAGCACGCCTTACGTTTCCCATTTCACGATGAACCCCGCCAGGCGGGCAGCGGCGGCATTGCAGGAGCAGACAATCGCTCCTGCTTCTTCCAATGCCTGCACTTGCCGGCTTAAGTCCTGCGGGTCTTCTTCTGTCCCCGTCACCGAGGCCACGACGATTAACTCCCGTCCCTCAGCGGCGGCTCGTGTCCGGGCCTGACGGATGGCTGGCCCCAACTCGCTGGCCGGGTCGGGATGCGCGCCGTAGCCCAGTACCACATCCAGCACGATCACCGCCACCTCGGGATCGGCTGCCTCTTGCATCAGACGGCGGAGGCGCAAGTCGTTATCAATCATCGGGTGGGGGCGGCCCACGGTGAACTCGTCCTCGCCCAGGTCTACGGCACAGTGGCCCTCACTCCGCGTGGCGTCCTTCAGCTTCAGCCGGGGGTTTGTTGTCACGTTGGAAAGCACATCCCCCAGCATCTCTTCCCAGATGACAAGGGCCTCGGCGGCCAGCGTGCCGCCGCTGAACAGTCCGCGCAGGTATTTCTGCTCCGGGCTCAGGCGTTCTTTCAGCTCTGCCGCTTGATCCCTCAGGTCGGCGGTCTCTTGCTCGATCACCTCGTCGGCTGAAGGCCCTTCGTATCCCTCTATTTCTGCCGCTGCCAGATACGCTGCCTCTTGCAGGGTGCGTGCCGGGATGGCGCCGGCAGCGGCGATGGGTTCTGTATCCCCGCCCAGGAAGCAGACCACCGTCGGTTTGTCGCTTTGCTGCACCTGCTTGAGCACCAGTTCGGCCACCGTGGGGGCGGGGGGCTTGGAGATCAGGAGCAACACCTGGGTGTCGGGGTCGTCTTGCAGGATTTTGATGCCTTCCCGCATCATGATGCCGCCGACGTCTTCTTTCAGGTCGCGTCCTCCGGTGCCGATGCCCTGGCTGATGCCCACGCCCAATCTGGCCAGGAGAGAGCTCACCTCTTGCAGGCCGGTGCCGGCAGCGGCGACAATGCCGACCGGTCCCCGCGGCACGGCGTTGGCGAATCCCAGGGCCACCCCGTTGATGATGGCCGTGCCGCAGTCGGGTCCCATCAGCAGCAGGCCGTGGGCAGCGGCGTATTTTTTGAGGGCGATTTCATCCTCCAGGGGCACGTTGTCGCTGAAGAGCAGGACGTGTAACCCGTTGCGCAGGGCCTCCCTGGCCTCGGCTGCCGCGTACTGCCCGCTCACGGAGATGACCGCCAGATTCGCCTGCGGATTACTATGCACCGCTCCGCGGATGGTGCGGGGTTGGAAGGCCTGTCCGGCTGCGGCTGCCTGGGGCCGTCGGGCCAGGTGTTTTTTCGCGATCTCTAAGGCGTGGTCGGCGATGTTTTCCGTCTCCGCGCGGACGACGATGACCAGGTCGTTGGCGGTGGCGCTCTCCACCTCTGGGAGGAGCAGGCCTGCCTCGCGCAACAGGTTCTTGTTGGCCTCCGTGGCCATGACCACGGCGGCGTCGGCCACGCCGGGCAGACGGGTCAGTTCACGAGCGGTTTCCATAAGGGTGACAGAGTCGTGATACTCGCTGCGTCTGATCAAGAACTTAGTGGGCAAAGGTCCCTCCTTCGACAAGCGGCTGGGGGATAAAACAAAAACACCGACTCCGGCAATGCCGGTGATCGGTGTTCAATACGTCATGGGCAACATAGCATTGATCCGGTGCGGATGCCCTGCTATAAGTCCAGAGAGAGCTTTTCTGATAAGTGCCTGACCCTTCATTGGGCAGCGTATCCCCCGCTGTTTTCATGGGCTATTATCATACCTGTGCAGTGTCGAGAACGTCTCCTTGCTAACTCGTCGGTTACTTGTTGGGCGAGTGGCCCGGGGCAATGAATCGCTGTAAAACTACTACATTTTGGACAATTTGTCAAGTTGCCTTCTTGATCCTGGAGCTCGGTAAGTTGGACTTCGCGAGCGGAGAGTCGGTCCCGCCGTGCAACTACGGGACAGCGAGAGTAGGTTGGGTCCGTGGTCCGACACTGTGGTGATAGTTCCCTCCGGTAACATTATCATTTGGATGAACTATACCACATTGGTAACATTTTACCCGAATGAATACGCGTTCTTGACAAAAGCCTGTTTTGACATTATCATTGGGGGCGTCGTGCCTCCTCAAGGCAGAGAGCTCATTTACTTGCCACCGGTTGCTGGATTATGCTTGCTTCGCGTAAGATAACCAATCTGCTGCTCGCTGTGCTGGCGATATGCCTGGCTCTCGTCGCCCAGTGGTATCTCATCCGCGCTGGAAGCGGATCGGCAACTGAGGTCCATTTGCGGGATGGGTTGCTGCTTTACGCAGTGGCCGTGATTCTTTTCGTAGCGGGGACCCGTGCGCTGGCGGCAAGAACACAGGAGTTGCCTGGGTTGCGCACTCCGCCGGGCGGCTGGCGCGGGCGAGCGGGGGTAGTCCTCCTGGTCACTGCTCCCCTGCTCGACCTTGTTGCTTTGAGGCTGTTCGAGAAATCTTCTCTGCCCTGGTTGCCGTGGTATCTCTACGCAGCCGGTGTGTTCTGTTTCCTTCTCGCTGTCCATTTTCTGGATCGCCAGGTTCCCACCTCTCAACCAGCCAACCCTCCAACCCGCCGATTCTCTTCCATCTGGCTTCCTGCCATCTTGCCTCCTGCTAGCCGGCTTCCTGCTCTCTTGCTTCTTGCCATCCTGCTCCTTGCCACTTTTTTCCGTCTTTACAGCTTTACCAGCATCCCCTTCGGCACCTGGTACGACGAGGCAGATGGCGGTCTGCACGCGCTGCGTGTGTTAGAGGACCCTAATTATCGCCCCGTGTTCGTGCCAGCCATGGATCGCTCGGCCTTCCTGGTTTATCTGTTCGCCCTGGCCCTGCGCTTGTTCGGGGTGAGCACGTGGGCTTTGCGCGTGGTGCCGGTAGCCTTTGGCTTGGGTGGAGTGCTGGCCGCGTACCTTTGCGGGCGCGAGTTCGAGGATGAGTGGTTAGGGCTGCTGTTCGCCTTTTTCATCGCCGTCTCGCGCTGGCACGTCAACTTCAGCCGTATCGCCATGACCGGTATTGATACGCCGTTTTTCATCCTGCTCACCCTGTATTTCCTGCTGAAGGGCGGGCGCACAGGTCGGGCGCGGGATTTCGCCTGGAGCGGGGTGGTGTTGGGCTTGAGCCTGTGGTTCTACACCACCAACAATTTCCTGCTCATCATCGTTGCTTTGTTGGTGATTGTGCAGGCCGTGGCTGTGCGCGGCTATCTACGGCGCAACTGGACTAACCTGCTGCTGTTGGCCCTGGCCGTGTTGCTGGTTGTGGCCCCGCTGGCCCGCTACGCCCTGCGTCATTCCGATGTGTTCTGGGCTCGCCCCCGGCGCCTGTCCATCTTTCGCGACCCGACGGTTACCGACCCACGCGCGGCCCTCATCGAGAGCGTCAAACGGCACGTGCTGATGTTCAACTTCCGGGGCGATCGCAACGGACGGCACAATCTGCCCGGCGCGCCCATGCTCGATCCCATCAGTGGGGCTCTCTTCGTCCTGGGTTTCGCATACAGCCTGTGGCGCTGGCGCAACCCGCGCTATTTGCTCCTGCCCGCGTGGTGGGTGGTGATGCTCTGCCCGGCTGTCTTCGCCCTGTTTTTCGAGTCGCCCCAGGCGCTACGGGGTATCGGTACACTGCCCGTTGTCTATTTGATGGCCTGCCTGCCGCTGTATGCCCTGATCCGCGAGTTTCAGCGTCTGTTCGCCCCTTTGACCCGCCTGCTGCCGGTCGCCGTCGGTGCGCTGCTGGCGGTAGTGGGCTGGTATAACTTCGACTTTTACTTTCGCGAGCAGGCCAACCATTTTGCCGTGTGGAATGCTTTCTCCACTCCGGAGACCCTGATGGCCCGCGAGATTCAGCGCTGGCAGGATGACTACGACCTGCGTTTCTCTCCAGTGCTCACCGGCCATCCCACCGTTCGCTTCCTGGCCCGGGGGTTACAGGAGATGGTGCATTTCGACCCGGCGACGGTCTTCCCTCTGCGTTCGCCGGGTGAGGGCAAAAAGGGCTTCGTGCTCTTCGTGGACCCTGATTCGGTGGCCGTGCGCCAGCAACTCATGCGCTACTACCCGAACGCCGTGGTCGAGGAGCTGGGCCATGCGGGCACGGGCTTCACCGTGCTGTACACCTATCGTCTGAGTCGGGAGACTATTGCCAGTGTGCAGGGCCTGGAGGGACAGTATTTCGCGCTCGAAGGGGCAAGCCAACAGCTTGCTTCTGCCATTGAAGGGCCTGTCCTGAGTGAAATCGAAGGGCCGCTGGATTTCGATTGGACGGCGTACACGCCCGTGTCTCTGCCCTTTCGCGTGCAGTGGACGGGGGTCTTGCTGGCTCCTGAGTATGGGCGGTACACTTTGGCTCTGGATGCGCCAGGCCCGGCTGAGGTCATCTTGGACGGCGCGCCTTTGTTGCAGGGTGAGGGCGCCCTCGCCAGGGATGTGATTCTCGCCCAGGGGTGTCACGAGATCGAGATACACTGTGAGGTTTTGTCGGGCGGACTGTTGCGCCTGCGCTGGCGACCGCCGGGGACCGGTGAACTGACCATGATTCCGGCTGATGCCCTGTTTCACGAGCCTGTCTCCGCCAATGGCTTGCTGGGGCGCTTTTTCGCCAACGCCGATTGGACCGGGTCGCCGGTCTTCACCCGCCTTGACGCGCAAATCGCTTACTATTTCCACTTCCTGCCCCTGCCCCGGCCCTACACCGTGGAGTGGGTCGGCCAGCTCGATGCCCCCGAATCCGGTAGCTATATCCTGTCTACCGAGTCGCTAAGCGAGTCGTGGTTGTATCTGGACGGCGAGCTGCTCATCGAGAATACCACCCCCAATCGGGAGGTCTCGCGCACGATTCAACTGGATGCCGGTCGCCACGACCTGAAACTGCGCTTTCTGGACGCCGGTGATCGCTCGCACATTTACCTGTACTGGACACCGCCGGGCGGTTTTCGGGAACTCATTCCGTCGGACAGACTGTTGCCTCCGCCCGGGGCCGCCTGGTATGATGCCAGCTAGTTTCCGGTACGAAGCGTAGGGCGGGGCCATGTCACGCCGCCTCCGCGTCGGGCCGCGGGCCCGACCTACTTGGGGCGGCTTGTAGCTGAAAATACGCCCTTAACTGAGCGACTTCTTCGACTGAGTCTAGGACAGGCTTGGACAGCAGGTAGGCGGCTCCTTGGACTTTCCCACCCGATGATGGCACGGGGGAGATGTTCGAAGTCAAAGGGTTTACCTGCTGTACCCGCCGCCAACCGTTCGGCTGAGCTCACGGTGAAGCCTGCCCTACTGGTGACTACTCAGCCTATGCTCCAAGTCCCCGTCCCGGGGACGTTCCATGCGGCAAGACGCTGTCTTTTGCGCGGTTTTCTCAGCCGAGACGCCCCCGGGACGGGGGCTACGAGCCTGGGGAGGACAGTGCGCCTGCTAGCCTGAGTAGTAACCCCTACTGACAGAATTGCCTGGTATGATGCCAGCTAGCCTCCGGTACAAAACGTAGCAGCCGCCCGCTGCTGCGTGTTTAGCACCGAGTACTAGCGAGGAGCGCTGATGAAGAAACTGCTGTCTGTCATCCTTGCCCTCCTGATCGCTTTCCTGGCCCAGCGGGCTTTTAGAGCAGGCTACGTCGTGGACGGCGTGCTGCTCTATGCGGTGGCGGCCCTGTGTTTCGTCTGGAACGCTCCCCGGCCCGAACCGCCCGCGCTGGCCACAGACGAGCCTCCCCTCTCGCAGCGGCGGAAGGTTGCCGTCTTAGTCGCTCTCCTTTTGGGCACCATCGCCACTGTCCTTTTCTGGCGCGATGTGAGCAGTCCTCTGGCTCTTTTTCTGTGGTTGGCAAGTTTAGGGTTGTTGGTCATCTCCATCCTTCCAACCTTCCACCCTTCCGGTCATGCATGGAAGATTGGAAGGTTGGAAGCAGTTCTCCTCACCGCCATCCTCCTCATCGCCCTCGTGCTGCGCATTTATCAGATTGATACCTTCCCCAACGGCTGCCAGTCCGACGAGGGAAACAACGGGTTAGACGCGCTGCGCTGGCTACGGGGTGCGCCCTATGCCCCTTACGCCGAGACCAACGAGGGACAGGCCACCCTGTTCACCTACATCATCGCCCTGTACTTCCGGCTGTTCGGGGTAGGGGTGCCGAGTATGCGCCTGGTCTCGGCTACTTTTGGGGCGCTGACGGTGTTGGCGTTTTATGTGCTGGCCCGCGATTTCTACGGCCCGCGCGTGGGATTGGTCATCGCCGCGCTGTTGGCTGCCTCGCGCTGGCACATCACCTTTAGCCGCATCGTGTACGAGGCCATCATGGTGCCTTTGTGCGAGGTATTGCTTTTCTACTTCCTCTGGCGCGGCCTGCGGGATGGCTGGCGACGCGATTTTGTCCTCAGTGGGTTGAGCCTGGCCCTGGGTTTGAACACCTACACCGCCTTTCGCGTAGTGCCAATGGGCGTCGTGCTGTACGCCGTCTACTGGCTGGTGGCTTACCACCGACGGTGGCGGTCCACGCTGCGCGGCCTGGGGTGGACATTCCTCGGCGCAGCGCTGGGTCTGGTGCCCCTGGCCGTGTATGTGGTTCAGCACCCGCGTATTTTCATGGGGCGCACGCAGCACATCTCTCTTTTGCCGGAGATCGCCGCCGCCGGGAACCTGTCTCCGCTGTGGATCAATCTGCGCAAGGTGCTGCTCATGTTCAACTACCAGGGCGATGCTGCCCCGTTGAACAACCTCCCTGGAGCGCCACTCCTCGATTTCGTCACCGGCATGTTGTTCATTCTGGGGCTGGCCCTGGCTCTGCGTTATTGGCGGCATCCGCGCTTCTTCCTGCTGCTGGCCTGGGGTATCACCGTCTTGCCGGCGACGGTGTTCTCTGTCGGGCACGAGGCTCCCTCCGCGCGGCGGGCCATCGGCCTGATCCCGGTGGTCTATCTGCTGGTCGGTCTGGCCGTGGAACGGGTGTGGCGCGTTTTGGAGGAAGCCTGGCGCGGGCGTGGGAAACGGGCCTTCACCTGGGCGCTGGGATTGGGCTGCGCGGCGATCATGCTGGGCAACGCCAATCTGTACTTCCGCGTCCAGGCGGTCCACCCGGCGGTGTGGGCCGCTTACAGCGCTTCCGAAGCGGCCATCGGCAGGTATCTGGCCGCCCTGGACGGCCGCGCCGAGGTCTATCTGGATTCGCATTACGATCGCCACTCGGCTATCATGCTCATTGGCCGCGAGCCGCAGTACACCAAACTCAACCTGGCGGCCCATCTCCCACTGCGTGCTGACCCCGGAGGCGTATCTTCTCAAAATGTAGGGGCGAACCTTTGCGGTCGCCCAGGCGGGCAGGTGCAAGACCTGCCCCTACCCCAAATTATTGAGAAGATACCCGGAGGCGATGTGGTCTACATTCTGGAGCCGGTGAACCGCAGCCTGCGCTCGCTGTTCGTGCAGTTTTATCCCTCGGGGCAGTGGGAGGAGCATGTGGACCGCTATGGACAGCCGTTGTTTATCACTTTCACCGTGGGGCGGGAGGAGCTGGCGGCGATGCACGGACTGGTGGGTCGCTTCTACGCCAGCACCGACTGGACCGGGCCGGCCGTTCGCCAGCAGCGGGATACAGCTCTCGATTTCGATTGGCGGACGGAGCCGCCGCTGCCGTTGCCTTTCAGCGCGCAGTGGCAGGGAGCGCTGTTCGTGCCTGTGGCCGGTGAGTACGCTTTACCTGAATGGCGAGGAAGTGCTGAGCGAGGGGCAGGTTGCCAACTCGACCTACCTGGTCGCCGGTTTTCACAGTCTGACGTTGCAGTTCGTCGCCAAAGACGAGCCGCGTCTACGGCTGCGCTGGCGACCGCCGGGGGCCGGGGACTGGGAGGACATCCCGGCGGAAGCTCTCTACAGCTACGCCGTGCCGGAGAACGGGTTAATCGGCTATTATTATCGCGGAAAGGAGTGGGAGGGCACACCGCTCAGCGTGCAGCGGGATTTCGTGGTCACGGCCAATGACAAGCCTTTTAGCGGTGAACTGCGCCCGCCCTACAGCATCGTCTGGCGGGGCAAACTGGAAGCCCCCCGCTCGGGGCAGTATGCCCTGGGCACCAATTCCGATGATGGGTCCTACCTCTACGTGGATGGCCAGCTCGTGGTGGACAACGGTGGTGAGCATGGAGGACGCTATCGCGAGGGAGTGATCCGCCTCTCGCGCGGTTATCACGACCTCGAGGTGCGCTACTTCCAGGCGGATGGCTCGCAGACCATGCAACTATGGTGGACTCCACCGGGCGGGTCCCGTGAGCTGCTGCCGCCTGACCGGCTTTTCCCCTGGGAGGGGGAAGTGCCTGCCCATGTGGCAGTTCAGCCGCCAGAGCCGACGACGGTCGCCGCTGGCGAAGTGGCTGACCAGCTCGTGAGTTCGCTGGGCGGGCCGGGGAGTGGGGACGGTCAGTTTCTGGAGCCGCGGGGGGTGGCGGTAGACGAGGCAGGGCGTATCTTCGTCGCCGACACGGGCAATCATCGCGTGCAACTGTTCGATGCGGATGGGCCGTGGTTGTCCACCCTGGGGGCGGGCGCGGAGTTGCAACAGCCCTGCGATGTGGCGGTGGACAGCCGGGGCACAGCGTATGTGGCGGATGCCTTGGGCGATGCGGTGGTGCGCCTGGCCCCCGATGGACGGGTGTTGTCTCGCTTCACGCCCGGGTTTTACCGCCCACGCGGGGTGGCCGTCGGTCCGGATGATGTGCTCTACGTGGCCGATACCGGTCATAGCCGCGTGCTGGCCCTTTCCGCCGCCGGGGAAGTGCTGGCTGAATACGTCGGTGCCGGGATGGAACCCTTCGACCAGCCGACAGACGTCGCCGTGGACGTCCAGGGCACGATCTACGTGGTGGACACCTACCACCAGCGTGTGGTGCGCATGGGACCGGGCGGCGAGTATCAGGGCGAGTGGGAGATTCCCGAAGCCGATACCCTGGACAGCCCGCACATCGTCATCTCGGCGACGGGGATCATCTACGTGACCGATCCGCAGAGCGGGCAGGTGGTGGCCTACGACGGCGAGGGGCAGGTGCTGGGCTGGGCGGTGATCGGTCCCGGCAGCAAACCCGTGGGCGTGGCGGTGACTTCCTCCGGCCAAATGCTGGCCGCCGACGTAGGGCTCCATCGCGTGCACATCTTCCAGCCGTAGGACGGGAATCAATTTGGCCTGAGCTACGAGGCGTGGTATAATAATCCTAACCTATTCAGGCTCAAGCGGGGTGCAGAGGGCAGCCTGTCCCCTGCCGGGGGCTTGCCTCCGTAACTCCGGCACCTGTTTGAGTAACGGACAGGGGATGCCTGAACAGTTACGACGAAGACAGGGGCATAGTCCGGGGAGGTTACTTATGAAATGGCAGGATTACATTGTCGTTGATCCCACTATCTGTCATGGAAAAGCCTGTATCAAGGGCACACGTATCATGGTGTCGGTTATACTCGACAATCTTGCAGCCGGTCTCTCTCCCGATGAAATTTTGCAAAGTTACCCATCCCTGAGTCGGGAGGCGGTGCAGGCCGCTATTACATACGCTGCCGAGTTAGCCCGCGAGCGTGTTGTAGCTATTCCGGCATAGAAAGCGCGATGGAATTCAAGGTTGACGAGAATCTGCCAGTTGAAGTAGCCGATTTGCTGCGTCAGGT